>JBAYCO010000055.1:0-13067 GCA_041668685.1 Victivallaceae bacterium
GATTTTACCGGTAAATGTTTAGTTATCATAGTTACATTATCCTTTAAAAATTAGCCGGCTCTGCCGGGAATTTTTACGTGTTGCGTGCTGCGTGTTAATAAAAAATACAAATTAAAAAAAATGATTCTGCCTTTCGCTACGCTCAGGCTCAGCCTGCGCAAAGTCTGTCAAAAGAACAAATCCCTATAAAGATTAAATCAGCCGGTTATTTATGTTTTAGACAATCCCGGCAATATTCCAGTATCCAGTCAAAAACCAGATTTGCATTTTTATCGGCGCTTTGCGGCGTTTCTATTTTTCCAAGCATCAGGACATAACGATTTTTCAATACTTCGAGTAAATGGACCGTTTCAGGCGTTACCTGGTCATAAAAAATCATTTTCGCAGCCTTGATCATCCAGAATTGCAAACGTAAAGCTTCCAGCCAATTATCCAGAATTGCAAAACCTTTCGTCGCTTGCATCGCAAATTTTTCCAACCGGGAAGATGCTTTCACTGTATTATCTTCGGCATCTTCAAGCCGTTTTTTAAGCGTATCGAAAAACGCGCCGTCGTTTTCCGTTTTCCACTTAGCCAATTGTTTTTTAAGATAACCGGGCGGCGTCGGCAGTGAATCCTTCAGCCTGTTCCATTGAACCGCCATTGTCGGACCACAAAGCAACGGCGGCATATCACGTCCCGCAAGCGCGGCCGCGCTGTAAAAATCCGTTGTTTCAAGTCCAAACAATTCTTTGCTTACCCGGCTTTCAAGATCGCCAAGAGGCATTTCCGGGTTTCGCAGGGCCTTCGGAGCCAGCGGCAACAACGGTTCCTGGACTTCGAACGGATTGAGCCGGATTGCCCAACTGGTAACACAATTCCCGACAAGGCCAAGCCGGGCGCACAGCCGGGCGGCTCCGGCCACATTGCCGGAATGAATTTCCACAACCGGCACGAACGGACTGTCTCCCGCCGCGCGAACGGCGCTGCACAGTATTACGTCATAGCCCATTCGTTTCAGGGCATGAGCAGTATAAAACGGCCGCAGCCGGCCGTCTTCATCGATAATTTCTGGAAACAATTCACGGCTGCGCACCGGGATTTTTTCTTTGGGGAGACTGCCCTCTCCCCAGACAAGCGTTTCATCCGGAACCGAATCCGTATGCTGGTAGTTCCAGTCCCAAATAAGATAGTTTTTGGGAACCGTATTCATGGCTTCGGGATAACGCAGAATCATGTCGCCCCAGATCCCCGGACGCACTCCGGCCCGGAAAATGTCCTGCGCTATATCAGTAATGTGTTCCATGTATAATGCGTTTTTCCCGATTGCCGCCGCTTTTGCGGCGCATTTCGGGCAAGTCGCAAACACATACGCCTCGTCTCCGCCAAGATGAAAATACCTGATATCGCCGAAAAGCTCAAGATATTCGCGGATCAACTGTTTGAGGAACTTTCTGGCTTCCGGGTTTTCCGTACAATAACAGTCATGATGATTTTCCTCCTGCGATTCGCGCAAACAGCGGTACTCCTCATGCATGAGAATATATTCTCCATGCCCGACGGTCTGCAGCAACGGAATCGCTTCAAGCCCAAGTTCACTGGAATAATCAAGTATACTCCGAAACTGCTCTTTGGTGAGCGCTTCCGGGTAAATGCATTCAGGACATGAATCAAGCTGGACTTTGTCTTCAATCTCCCAGAGGATTGCATTATAGCCAGCCGACGCTATTTTAGCTAGCCATTTCCTGATATAGTCTTCTCGCAGACAGCAGTAATTCAAATCTATATGAAACGCGCAAATTTTATCTTCCATTGTTTTTCCTTTAATGCAGTGTCAATATAAAGTAGTGCCGGGAGCAGCCTTGCTCCGGCATCGAAAATCAATGATTTCAGTTAAATCTACAGCCTTTTGTCGCGGAGCAAGGCTGCTCCCGCTACTAAAAACATCATAAAACATTAGCACATTTATGGACAGGATTCCCGAACGACAAGCTGCTGGTTCAGCACAACCCGGCGACTCATGCCGTCCATACCGTTTGTAAGCCGGTCATGCAGCATTTCCCATATCTTATCGGCGAAGCCATTCCGTTCAAAACCAATCGAGGTCAGGGACGGATTATAGAACGCGCCGTGTTCGGTATTGTCAATACCGGCGACAGCCACGTCTTCCGGGACCTTGAGACCGCGACGGCGAAGCGCCGTGATAATTCCAATAGCCGCTATGTCGTTTCCGGCAATGATGCCGCGAGGCGCCTGAGCGCCTTCTTTAAGGCGACGCGTTATCGCCTCCGCGGCCGGAACATAACCGGGTGCGGGCAGATAAACGAGTCTTTCCGCCGATTCAACGTGAAACTCGCGTAACGCGCGCCGGTATCCGGCAACGCGACGCTCCTGGAAAACACTAAAAAAAGCTTCGGGAACAATGCCCTGCCGCAGCATATGAACGGTCAATTCATAAACGCTTTTCTCAAAATCAATATAAATATGGTCGCACAATTCCGTTTCGACAGCGCCGAAAAGCACCGTCGGGAACTGACTCGCCCGGCATTGCCGGAGCAATTCCCCGATAGGCTGCTCGGCAATAATACCGGAAAAATATCCGGCGATCAGCCCGTCGATTCCCCTTCCCAGCAGGTTTTCCACCGCCAATACATCAGGCGTTTCGCCCAAAGGCTGAAATCCGGCGATAAGAAGGTGATAACCGTCTTTTTCCGCGAGGAACCGCAAACGTTCGCAAAACTCCATCCGCACCGGATTATCCGGTTCGGTAACTGCAAGGCCGATAAGAGAAGACTTTTTCAGTACCAGGCTTCGCGCGTTAAGATTGGGACGGTAGCCCAGCGAGGCGGCAATAGTCTTAACCCGCTGCCGCGTTTCAACACTGATATCGCTTTTGTCCTTGAGCGCCCTTGAAACGGAATTGACGGAAATTCCGGCAATCGCCGCGATGTCCTTAAGGGTAATCGCCATGACCTTCGTTTCCTTATTTAAGTTTATATCCACTCTTTAAATATAGTTTACATTAATGATAATGTAAAATGCCAAATATTAAAAAATTCGAGAATAATTAAAATACAAAAATGCAGAACAGCACAACTTTACCATTAAAGATAATGTTATTAAAAGGTATTTTATAGCGCTTAAGGTTTTCTTGTCAACAAGTTACCGGATATTATATTTGCAGGAGTTCGGCGGCGTTAAGTCCGAGAATCAGGCTTTTTTCTTTATCGGTCAGCGGCAGGGTATGAAAATATTCCACGGCTTCTTTCTGGTCGCACCACGGGCTGTCCGTACCAAATAAAACCCGTTCCGCGCCATGTCCGCGGATTATCCTGACAAGCTGTTCGTCAGGCATTTTCCCAAGCGTAAACGCCAAATCGAGATAAACGGGAAGGCCGACCAGAAATTTCTCCACTTCATCCCACATTCCCCACGACCCAAGATGCGCCAAGACCAGCTTCAACTTTTTGAACTTCTTGTGAAAGTCTTTTAAACTGCGGGGATCAGAGCGGTAAGGCGCGGAAAAAGAAACATCGCCGCCTGCATGGGTCAGGACAAAAAGATCATTTTCCATACAGGCTTCCCAGATCGGGAACAGGCTTTCATCCTCAAAACTGAAATCCTGAAACTCAGGATGCATCTTTATGCCCTTAAGGCCCATTGCGGCTATCCTGGAAATCATTTCAACCGGATTCGCGGTACGGGGATGAATAGACCCCAAAACAAAAATCGGGGATTCATTGTTTATCTGGGCCCAGCGGTTGACGCCGCGCACATTGTCGGCGGTATTGGCTAAAGGCAAGGCGACAGAATAATCTATTCCGGCATTCCGCATGGATTCAAGCAACCCGGCGCGGGTGCCGTCTGTAAAGGGATCTGCTTTAAGCGCTTTCCTCGCATTATCCATAGCCCGGTCAACTATTTTGTCGGGATAGTAATGCGTGTGAAAATCAATTATCATTTTAGAGGAAGATTATTCCGCACTTACTTTCTGGAGCCATTCAACATTCGGGAAAAAATCATGATAATAAGTTTTCATCATCTTCAGAATGCCTTCCAAGCCGACCGGCCAATCCAGTATCTCATCGCCGGCGACTTTACGAACGTTGGTCTGGTCAAAAATAATATCCGAAGCAAAATACGGCAACAGATCACCCAGAAAACGGGTAAGCAGTTTTTCGTCTTTTGATGGATCGTGATTATACGGGCCGAGAGTAACATGGTCAAGTTTCAAAACCTTACACAACCCCTCAAGTATCTGCTCCGTAGAAACCGGACTGTCTCCGGTAATATGAAAAGCTTTGCCGCAAACCGGGGACTGGAACAATTTAACGATCGCTTCCTGAATATAATCTATTGGAACGAAATAAATATGTTGAGACCCGGGCGTGTCAAAATGCAGATTCAAAGCAACATTGTCAGTCGGGTCCTGATTGGTTTTCGAACAGGTATGCTTTTTAAGTTTGGCCATGAATTCGAGAATGCGGTAGAAAGCCAGGGGCCTGCGGATTTTCCCGTCCTTGCGACGGCCGATAATAATCGACGGGCGGTATATCGAAAACGGGATTCCCGCGCTGCGTACAAGCATTTCCGCTTTATATTTGCTTTCTTCGTATGAATTGTGGAAACCGGAATCAAGCGGCTTGTCTTCATAGGCGCGCCCCTGAAGTTTGCCTGCAATATAGGCGGTGCACACATAATGAAGTTCTTTAACTTTCAGCAGTTTCGCTATTTCTATGACGTTTTCCGTGCCATGATAATTTATCCGGAACGTTTTTCCCTGGGGATCTTTCCCAAGATTCACATCGGCGGCGCAATGGAAAACAATATTAACGCCCTTCAATTCTGGTCTCGCCGCAAATTCAGCCGGATTGATTTCAGCGATGTCACCGGGAATAACAGTAATCACCTTAAGGAACTTATCCGCAAGTTCAGGACAGCCGTCAAGTTCACACTGTTCCCGGATTACGTCTTCCACGCGTTCCGCCGCGGTTTTTACTGCGTTGCGCCTGGTTAAAGCCACTATTTCAAAGTCGTCACGCTCCTTTAACAGGCCGGTAACAAACGTACTGCCCACCAGGCCGGTTATTCCTGTAAGAAAAATTTTAGCCATCAAATAGCCCCGGTTATATAATTATTTTGTCTTTTTCAAATAAAAAATCCAGAGCAGCAAAGTTTGTTTACACCCTGCCGACTCCAGCTTTCAAGCATTGCCGTCAAAGATTGACATCGAACCATATATAGTAGTCTAATATCCGGTAAATACAAATCAAAAGCAATTATTTTCAGCATCTTAATTGAGATTTTTCTTAAACTCCATTGATATACCGGGAAAGCAGGCTATGTTTTTGCAGCATGGCGGACGCATCGCCGTAACGCCTGTTATAATTTGACCAATCAACGCTGCTTATTTTTTAAGGATTTTACAATGAAGTATTTAAAACTGGAGAGACCGCTGATATTCTTTGACCTGGAAACCACCGGCGTATCAATAAGCAATGACCGGATAGTGGAAATTTCCGTCGTGAAAGTATTTCCGGACGGCAACAGGCAGATAACCACCCGGCGCATAAATCCGCAGATGCCGATCCCGCCGGGAGCAAGCGAAGTACACGGGATTTACGATAAGGACGTCGAACATGAACCGGCCTTCGAGCATATTGCCGTCAACCTGTTCAACTATTTCGCGGATTGCGATCTGGCGGGATACAATATTCTGAGATTCGACATCCCCCTGTTGAGCGCCGAATTCAAACGCTGCGGCCTTGAATTTTCGGCGGCGGGACGACACGTAATAGACGCCTTTAATATTTTCTGCAAAAAATTCCCCCGCGACCTTTCGAACGCCTATCATTTTTTCTGCGGCAAAACCATGGAAAACGCGCACAGCGCCGAAGCCGACACACTGGCAACCCTGGACATTCTGGAAGGACAGTTGGAGATGTATTCCGACCTGCCGCGCGAGCTTCCAGAACTCAGCGAATTCTGCGACATGAGCGATCCCGACGCCCTCGACCAGGGCGGACGCTTCAAATGGCAGGACGGCCGGGTGATCGTTAATTTCGGGAAAAATTCGGGAACGGCGCTGCGCGATATAGCGGTAAATAATCCGGGATTCCTCCAATGGATAGTTAAAGCGGATTTCGCGGATGATGCCAAAAAAATAGCTTCAGACGCCTTGCGCGGCATTTTCCCTGAAGAAAAAAAGGCGGAAAATGAAAAACAAACTTGAAAGCCTGATCAGCCTTCTGGATGACAGCAATATCCAAGTGGTTCAGGAAGCCATGGCCGAATTGCTTAAGCATGAAGACCAGATCAATGAATACCTGGCAGAACACCAGGAGAGCAGCAATCCTAAACTGCGCAAACGCATTCATCAACTCCAGGCTATCATGATCATGAGGAGAAGAAGGGAAAATTTCGCACAGCTTCTGAATTCCCCGGACTTGAACATGATCGACGGCCTGATCGCAGTCCACCTCCAATGGTATGACAACGATTCCGAAGATTTCCTGCATGACTTATGGAAACGTTTCCTGAAAACAAGCGAACGTTTCGCTCCCGAAAGCATCAATGATATCGCGTATTTCATGCGTAAATGCGGCTTCCAGACAAGCCCGGTCGACGATCTTCAGGCCGATAGTTTCTGTATCGGGCCGGTACTCGAAGAACTTGCCGGAGCCGATTTCATACTTTGCGCCCTCGCGGCCGAACTGGCTGAAAAATGGGCTTTCGAACTCACTATTATCCGGGTCATGGACAACTTCATACTAATTGACAAAAGCGGCCGGGCCTTATCACCGCGCAACTCATGGCAGATCGTTCCCGATATTTATTCGAATAAATGCGAATTATGGACCAAAAGGCAGATTGTCGAACTCGCCTCAACCATGTTGTTCACTTTTGCGGTAAGTTCAAACAGCTTTCGCTACATTCACACCATAGGCTACAGCCTGGGAAAAGCGCTGGGCAAAGACAAGCTGGACTTTCTCCCCTACCCTTACGGCTCCCGCAACGAAGGAAAATGACGCAATGCCGGCGGACTGCAAAACCATAATCGTAATCGGCGCCGGCCCGGCTGGTTTGACCGCCGCGCTGAATGCCGCCCGGCAAGGACACCGGGTAAAGGTGCTCGAACGCCAGGAACGGCCCGGCCTGAAACTCCTCGCCTCCGGCGGCGGCCGCTGTAATATCACCAACGTACTTAATGCTGAACAATTGAGCGCGGCCTTCGGCAGACAGGGGCGCTTTACCCTTCCGGCCCTGAAACTGCTGCCGCCGGAAAAACTCCGCGCCTTTCTCGCGGAAAACGGCGTCGAAACTAAAGTCACAGACGGTTTTCACGTTTTCCCGAAATCCGACAAGGCGAGAGACATCCTGAATGTCCTGTTGCGGCTTTGCGCAAAACTCGGTGTCCAGATAAAAACCTCATGCCAGGTCGAAAAACTGATTATAACTGAAAACCGGCTCCGGGGGGTGCAAACTTCCGCCGGGGATTTCCCCGCCGACTGCGTAATTATCGCCGGCGGCGGAAAAGGCTATCCCAGGCTCGGCGGGGACGGCAGCGCTTACCAACTGGCGGAACAGGCCGGACACAAAATCAATACCCCATTACCCGCCCTGGTCGGGCTCCGCTGCGCGGAAGAATGGCCGGGACGCTGTACCGGCATCAGCTTCAAAAAAGTCAACGCAAAAATAGATTTGCCGAAATACCGCGGCAATATTTGCCGGGGAGAACTGCTGTTCACCCACCACGGCGTTTCCGGCCCGGCCGTGCTCGATCTCGCCGGAACCGTATCGAGCCTGCTGACCGGGATCAGGGAAGTCCCGTTAACTATAAGCCTCTTCCCGGAAACGGATATTGAAAAATGGCAGGATATATTAAAGGAACAGCAAGTCAGTTCGGGGAAAAAACAAATTTCCGGAATTTTGTCTCAATATCTGCCGAAAGCGCCGGCCAAAGAATTCTGCGCGCTGGCAGGAATTCAGGCCGATATGAAAATCGCCGAACTCAAAGCGGAATACCGGAATAAGCTGTGTTCCCTGCTTACCGCTTTTACCCTGAAAGTCAAATCGACGGACGGCTGGGACAAGGCAATGCTGACGCACGGCGGGGTGGAATTAAAAAAAGTAAACCCGAATACTCTGGAAAGCCGCTTATTGAAAGGTTTGTTTTTTGCGGGTGAAGTCCTTGATTTGCAGGGGCCGTGCGGGGGGTATAATTTGCAATGGGCATTCGCCGGCGGCAAACTTGCCGGTTCGAGCGTGTAAGCGTAAACCGCACAATAAACGTAGAGAATGGCAAAGGTCAAATCACCCAGCAATTACCGCCGTTTTTCTTGGCTTCAAACAATTTTTCATCAGCTTTGCATATTATCTCGGCAAGCGATATTTCCCGCTGTCGGCCGATCCCGCCGGTCGCGGCGCCGAGCGATACGGTAAAATGCGTCCCGAAAGTTTTTTTGGACTTCTGATCGATCGTTTCCCTTATCCTTTCGCAGATAAGTTTTAGCGAGTCTTCATTATCTATATCCGCAAGTACGATAAATTCGTCTCCTCCATAACGCGCGCTGAGACAGGAAGCCCTGAGAACATCTTTAATCATGGCGCCGCTTTCCTTTAAAGCCTCATCCCCGGCCTGACGCCCAAAAGTATCATTTATGTTTTTAAAATCGTCAAAATCAATAATTATTACAGCGACATCCAGCTTTTTCCTTTCAGCAAGACTAAGCAGAAAACCCGCGCTGTCAAAAAAACCGCGCCGGTTGTAAAGACCGGTAAGGCTGTCATGCATGGCGTCCCGGAGCAGTTTTCGATTCGAAATATAGAGATCATAGAGAGTTTCATTGAAAAGTTCAACATTCGGCGAATTCAACTGAGCGCGGTAATTTTTCGCCATTTTTATAAACGCCATAAGATGAGCTTCGTATTCATCCTCAACGCTGCCATCGATAAACCGGTAAGCATGGAACATCGTCATAAATACCGGATCAAGCATATAGTTTTCAATAAAAAAGGCAAAAGACAATTCTTCAGTGGGAGCGGTATAGACCTTAAGTTTCGGGAACATTTGGTTTACCGTTTTCTGGATTTTTTTCAGCTTTTCCCTTACCTCCAGCGGATTTTCAAAAACCGGAGGGAGCTGCCGCCGCTTGCTGAGCACAAGCGCTTTTTCCCAGAAAAGTATGTGTTTCTTTTCTTCTTTGCTCCTCAACTGCCATTCAAATGCCAGAGACGATATTTTACATTGGGCGGCAAACTGGTGATATGTAGCACAAGCTGCGAGATCCAGCGACAGGCACAATTCGATGATTTCACTTAAAACCCTGTATTCGGAGTCCATGAAAATACCCTCTTCCGCTCTTTTCATACCAATATATATTATATACTCAAATTGGGTTTTTATCCAAAAGAATCGGCAGAATATTTAAAAAAGAGGATAAATGAGCGGGAAAAAGGTAATAACGCCAAAACCCCAAACAATAAAAATCAAGCTGATAGCCAGAAAAACGCTTTGCATACAAAAAAAGTAAACAAACACACCCGGAGGATTTTTTTGAATGAGTCTAACCCTTTCAGGCGAATGCCGGTCTGAAGACCGGCGCTCCCGGAAATGTAGAATTACCGGACCGGAAATTATGCTTTCGCGGTTTCCTCGGTATAGTCGGTATAGTAATAACCGTAATTATAGTAATAACTGCCTTTCTTCTTACAGTTAACCTTATTCAGTACCGCGCCGATAACTTTGGAATGCAGGGTGTCAAGCTGTTCCATATTTCTGACTACTTCATGAATTTTGGTTTTTCCGGCGTCAACGACTATTATTATAGCGTCTGCTGACCGCCCGATAACCATGGTATCGGCCATTCCGACTCCCGGAGGGCTGTCCAAAATAACACAGTCATACTGTTCTCTTAACTTCGCAATCATATCCGTAAATCTTTTCGACCCCAGGAGTTCGGTAGGATTAGGCGGAATTACTCCATGCCCCATAAGGTCAAGACCGGGCATAACGTCCTTATTTATATATTTTTCCGGATCTGTACAACTGTTATCCGCCAGATAATCGACCAGCCCGACTTTAAGACCGAGTTTTATATTTTTATATATCCTCGGCCTCCGCAAATCACAATCTATCAGCAGGACTTTTTTCGCCCCGGCCCCCATGACTTTTCCGAGCAGCAGCGCCTGGGTGCTTTTCCCTGCTCCCGGCATAGCGCTGGTAAACTCAATAACTTTCGGGGGGTTGTCTATGCGAAGAAAACTTATTGTCGTATTGATTATCCGAACGGCGTCAAGGACTGAATTTTCCTGGCGTTTCAGGTTTTTACCCAGTTTCGGATTATAAAGATCATCTATTTCCGCATAAAAAGGTACGCTCCCCAAAGGAAGCAGATTAACTGTTTTCAAGTCGTCCGGGGTCTTTATAGTCACGTCCAAGTGATCCAGAACAAAAGCCATCACTCCGCCGAGAATAATACCGGCCAAAAATCCCAGAAGCAAATCCAGTCCCTTGCGCGGGAAAAAAGGACGCGTCGGCACGGTTGCCGCATGCATGGCCTGGGCATACTGGATATTCATCAAGCGCTTCTGTTCATCTTTTAACGCAGCTACCAGAGCGTTGGCGGCGGCAGTCGCCAGTTCCTTGTTTGAAGAGGTTACTTCCACCGTCATAATACAGGATTTCATTTTAGTCAGACATTTGAATTCATATTTCAGCGGACGGGCAAATCCCTGCTTTACCAGACTGTCGTCCGTAATTTTTTTAACGTAGGGATTTTTCATTATATTCACGTAATCGGCGATCAAACGCTGACCCAGATATACGGATTGGGAAATAATATTGTTGTACATCATCACATCCCGCGCCTTGTCCGCTTGTTCATCAACATTTCTTTTTTCAATATTTTTTACCGCAACGGCAATATCATGGTTCCAGGTAAAGAGGGATATTGTGGACCGGTAAAGCGGCGTACACAATTCATTAAATAAAAAGGCAGAAAAAACGCCAATAATCGTAGTGGACAGGATTAATATCCAATATTTTCCTAATAAGTATAAAATATAATTAAAATCAAGCTGGTTCTGCCTCACCTCAAAATCCTCCTTACAAAAATTTAATTAATATAATAATATTTACTAAGCCAATTAAGCTAATGCATATTAGTTGATAATTCAAGTTTTTTTTAACAGATTATTAAACATTTTCTATTTTTCGGAATTTTGCGCTATTTGCAGGAGATTTTTGTCCCGCGCCAGAATTTTAATCAATTTTGCCGTACTGATATCGAGACAATGAGCGGCGGCACTGACCACAAATTCGTTATCGTTTAAAATATCCAGTACGCGAGCCGCAAACACAGGATATTCGGGGCTTTTCAAACTCACATCCAGACGTTCCGGGGGCTCGGCGGGAGTCATTCTTACCTGGAGGGCGATCCGGCATCGGAGTTTTTTAAGCGCGTTTGAACGGTTCTGATGCTGACTGCGGCCCGAACAGTCGCTTACGGCAATACCGCTCGGTTCATGGGTAAACCTGACGGCGTTGGAAGTTTTATTGCGCTTCTGGCCGCCGCGCCCGGAAGCTTTAAAAAAATCCATCCGGCAGAAGCTTTCCAACACCGCATCGTCCGACTTCAACCAGTCGTCCCGTTCCGGGCTGAACATAAATTCCCTGTTCATCGGTTTACATAGTCAAGGGCTTTGCGGGCGGCGTCGGTTATTTTGTCCCAGCGTTCGGCGGCAATATCTTCGTCAGAGAGAATTTCACCGATAACAACTGACGTAACCTGCGGAAGCTTCAGGTATTCCGCCGCCTGTTCCAAGGTAATACGGCCTTTCGGGAAAACATCCAGCGGCAAGTGTTCAAACGGTTTCAATATTGTTTCCAGATAATGAACCCCGCCCGCGGCCTGGGCCGGGAAAAACTGAAAGTCGGCAAAGCCGTTGACCAGAACTATTTGTATATCCGTCGGCGTAACGACGCCGGGAATAAAGGCGGTCTTCTGCCGGGCGGCGGTTTTCAACGTATCCGGGCAGACTCCGGGGGATGAAGCGAATTTCACCCTACATTCAACCGCCCGCAGCAATTGTTCGCTGTTGAATATCCCGCCGGCTCCGATCAGGAAATCGGGAAATTCAGCGGCAATTTCTTTGAGCGCAATACTGTCGGTATGGCGGCGAAACGGAATTTCCATGACCGGGAGGCCGCCTTTGATCAACGCTTCGCAGATCCTCAAAGCCGTCTCTCCGGAAAGGTCCTTGACATTCAGGGTCGGAATGATTTTATACCTTGCAAGCGCTGCCAGCATAATCAGTACCTTTATTTTAAATTTTCTCTTGGTTTTCCTTTGTGCTTTTTAATATACGGGCTATAATATGATAAGTCAAAACAATATAGTTTCACGAGAGGTTTATTTGATGAAAATACTAGTGGTCGGCAACGGCGGCAGGGAACATACCCTGTGCTGGAAACTTGCCCAAAGCCCCCAGGCGGACAAAATATACTGCGCCCCCGGAAACGCCGGAATAGCGACAGTCGCGGAATGCGTTGACATCGCGGTTTCAGAGCTTGAAAAACTTGCCGGTTTCGCGGAATCGGAAGGCATCGATTTCACGGTCGTCGGCCCTGAAGCGCCGCTCTGCGCCGGAATCGTGAACGTATTCAGGAAACACGGTTTGAAAATATTCGGACCGGACAAGGAAGCCGCCCAACTGGAAGGCAGCAAAGACTACGCCAAACAGTTCATGTTCAAATACAATATCCCGACCGCCAAAGCGGCGGCTTTTGATAATGCCGCCGATGCCGCCGAATACGTCAAAAACGAATTCGCCGCCGGGGTTGCCGGCATCGTTATCAAGGCTGACGGCCTAGCGGCGGGCAAAGGCGTCTGCGTCGCCCTGGAGGAAGCTAAAGCCATGGATTTCGTTAAATCCTGTTTTGACGGCGCTTTCGGCGGCGCAGGGAGCAAAGTCCTGGTCGAGGAATGCCTTTTCGGCGAAGAAGCTTCCATACTGGCGTTCACCGACGGCAAAACCATTGTCCCGCTGGTAAGTTCGCAGGACCACAAACGGGCTTATGACGGCGA
>JBAYCO010000056.1:0-12820 GCA_041668685.1 Victivallaceae bacterium
GCCGCAGATTTTCCTTATCTCAATTAATTCCAACCGGTAACTTTTCTTCAGTTCCCGGTCAAGCGACGTCCCTGAAATAAGTTCCATCGCGTAATACGGACAGCCGTTGACCTCGCCGGCGTCAACAATACGAATGATATTCGGATGATTGAGCTGTTGAAGGATTTCGGTTTCCCTGAGGAAACGCCCGATTGAATCTTTGTCGCTCACGTATTGCGGCAACATCTGCTTAAGGGCGACCTCCTCCCTGGTTTTCGGATGGGTGGCGCGGTAAACCACCGCCATCCCGCCGCGGCCGAGTTCTTCATGAAGTATATAGGGTCCGACCTTGGTTTCAAGCACCAGCGGCTTGCGCATCCGCATGCTTACCATGAAAAACGTCAACGGCAGCGCCAGAAGCGGATAGCTTATGTCAAAGAACAAATCCTGCGTAATGACCATCCAGACCGAAAAACATACGATCAAGGTGGTAACAGTGACAAATGCCACCCAGAAATAATAGGCGGAACGGAACATCGCCAGATAGCCGCCGACCGCGGTCAACGCAATAATAATCACGATTTGCGGCCATAGGGACAGTATGCTTATGTACTTGCCGTTTATCAAGGTGGAAAGGATGTTGGCCTGGATTTCAACTCCGGTAGAAGGCTTGGCGGCATCCGCGAGCGGGGTGGCGAAAAAGTCGTGGGCGTCGCTGAAAGACGCTCCTATCATCACCACCCTGTCGGTAAATAAATCCGGTTTTGCCTCTCCTTTCAATATCCGGTATATCGGGATGGTCGGAAAAGTCCGGGCTTTCCCGACAAAGTCGATCAGGTAGCTTTTCCCGGCCGGCATATCCGGTTTTTTATTGAAGGCGCGGTTATATACTTCGGCCGCGAAAGCCGGATACTGTTCATCAATATGGGTATAATACGGTTTGAAACGCCTGACTACGGAACCGGAGGAAAGTTCAAGGTTAACAATGCCGGAAGCGGCGCATTCCCTGAACATTTCGAGCGGCAGCACCAACCGCTGGCCGCTGAAAGAAACTTCGTCGCCGGAAAAATTTTCATCCAGTCGTTCCAGTTTGGCACCGATTATCACGTTCCCGGCCTTACGCATTGACCGCGCCAGGGATTTATCCTGCGAAACGTCTCTTGACGGTTCGATGAAAAGCAAATCTATACCGATGGCTTTGGCTCCGGCTTTCGACAGGAAATTAATGGTTTCGGCATACAAAGACCTGTCCCAGGGCCAGCGCTGCTTCATCTCGGTCAATGAGGCTTCGTCTATGGCGACAATAACTATCCCGGTGTTTTCCGCAGCGGTATGGCCTCCGGCCCTGAATTCCAGAAAAGCGTCATAAACCATGTCGTCGAAATGCCCGAAAACCCGGAACACGACCAGTCCGAGCATAAGCAAACCGCTCAGGGCGCAAATGAGACAGTCAATAATTACTTCTCTGTAGGAATCTTTCTGCAGGGCCATAAACTTCTATTTGCGGTTTTTCTTTTCCGTTTCGGCATCACGCTTCAGACGGCGAAGCAGGTACATGGTTTCCTCGTCATTATTCCCCCCCGGCATTTTATCTACGCCGAAAGAATAAAGCATCAGGTATTCCGTACCCCTCGGACTCTTTTTGTAATATGCCCCGTAAACGCCCCCGAAAGGATCTTTCAGGTCGGAATCAAGGTACGGGCCTTTCCAGTTCGGGATGGTCGCATCAACCCGGTCTTTGTCCTTGAGCAAACATTGCAGGGAATTCCTGGCGCCTTTGCGAACGACTTTACCGGATATTTCCTTGCCGGGGTAATAGTTTGTATCGGCATAAAGCCTGGCAATGGCTTTTTTGAGTTTCACAAAGTCTTTCCTGACGATTTCCCCGCCTCTTAACTGCATGCGCGCCTTGTTAAGCGTGTCGCGCGCCTGGTTGGTCTGCATGTCATTGATCTCGACCATGCCCCTGGCGGCCGGGAAAGCGGCAGCCATACCCATATTTTCTATGGCCTGCTGGAATTCTTTAGCGCGGTTTGAAGCTTCACGCGCCATTTTTACCGGGTCCTGCAACGGTTTATTATAAAGTACGATAATCTCGTAATTAGCTTTGACCATTTTAGAACCGGCGACTTTGGAACTCTTAACTTCGACCATGCCTTCCCATACCCCGATTTTAGCGGTTTTGGTTTTTTCTTCCGAGCTCACATAGAATGAAGTGCCGCGAACCGCGGCGACGGCGGCCGGGGTTTCAACGGTCATATCCGAAGATTCGCCTTTAATATTTTTCTTGAACCGGTTCCAGATTTTACCGAAGGAAAGACTGACTTTTACTTTGACGTTTTTATCCTTTTTACTCAGTTTATCTAATTTGATGAAACTCAATTCATGGATCTTTATCAGGCCTTTGCCGGGAATTTCAAGGGAAACTTCCGTTTTGGCGGCAGTTTTTATCTGACAGTTTTCCGGCAGCTTGAGTTCAGGTTTTATTTCCAGCCATTTACCGTCGTTCCGGCGGTAATGGGCGGAACCGGCAACTTTAATTACTTTGACCGTTAAATCCGCGGCGACGGCGTCCAGGCAAAATACAACTAACGCAAGCAGGGAAAACAAACGCAATCCGGACATCACAAACCTCCTTTTTGGATTTTTAAACAAAGGAAACATCTTCAATGTCAAGTATTTTACATCATATTGCCGCAGTATGCAAACTTTTAATGATCAATTCCAAATTAAACGCCTCATAACGCATAAAGGGAGTTTTTGACCATTTATAATTTGCGGCACAAAATACAGAATGATGAAAAAAGATTTTATTCTGGGTTGAACAAATTACGGCGAGTGATATAATTCATTTATAGTTTAAATACCCGATAAATCATTAAATCTTCGGATATCCTTTCTGGGATCAGGGACTAATAATGCATTATTACTACTATCTGGCGCCTCTGGTGGGGTTTGTCGCAATGCTTGCCGGCGGCTTTTGGGGGCTTGGCGGCGGCTGGTTCATTGTTCCGGCGCTTTTGACTTTGGGAGTGGATAATCAGGTGGCGGTAGGCGCAAGCCTGCTCCAGATGCTGCCAAGTACTTTCCTGACGGTTATGCATCAGTTAAAAAGTATCGGCTGGGGAAAAAATTCATGGGGCCTGCATGTTGCCCTGCCGTTGTGCGGAATGGCTTTCGTAGGCGGTTTTTTTGGTCGCCCGGTCGGGGTTTTTCTTCAGGAATTGTTCAACAGCCGCAAACCGCATCAATGTGTTTATCTTATTTTGCTGGGCTTTATTTTGTACAAGACCTTATCCCATAAACCTGAAAAAAAATCCGATGTTTCAAGCGCGAATACCGTTCCCGGGATCGGCCCGGTCAAGACCGGAATAGTTGGTTTTCTGGTAGGGGTTTTGTCGTCTCTCCTGGGGATCGGCGGCGGCACCATCACCCGTCCGGTAATGAAAAACCACCTCCGCGTCCCGGAAATATTCACCGGCAAGATCGCCCGTCTGGCAGTATTTATCACCGCGGTTTCCGGGACAGCTTCCTACCTGATGCAGATAAAAACCCTTAAATTGGGAGATCCGGGAACGGATTCTCTGGTTCTCGGTTTGTTGATGTCCATCGGCGGATTCATCGGTTTCCCGTTCGGCGCATGGCTGCATTCCAAGGTCGTCAAGTCAGGCCATGACGAAAAAGCGGCGCACAGTTTCGGCTACGTGGTGGCGCTGGTGCTGCTGGGCCTTTTCTGCAAAATAATCAACCTGATTGTCGTAAGCCAGATCGTCATATTGATATGCGGCTTGTTTCTTATTGTTTTCCTCCTGTTTTTCAGTTCCTGGAGCCAAAAACACCCTTATAAAGCAGAGTAAGGATTCTTCCGCTTGTTTTCCCGGTTTTCAGGGATAAACTATAATTATGAATCCGGAAGCGAAAAAATTTCATCCCGGCGACGTTCCGGCCAAACCGGGAGTATATGTCTACCGTGACCGTTTCGGGACGGTTATTTATGTCGGCAAGGCAGCCAGTTTAAGGCGCCGCATGAGCCAGTATTTTCAGCCTTCGCGGCTGAACCGCGCCGATCCCAGGCTGCGTTCCCTGCTTAATTCCATTTATGACTGGGATTTTTTCGTTGTAAAAAACGAAGACGAAGCGCTGCTGCTTGAATCCCGGCTCATCAAACAATACGCTCCCCAGTACAATGTCCTCATGCGCGACGACAAACGTTTCCTGCTGGTGAAAATAAACCTGAAAGATGATTTCCCGCGCCTCGACCTTGCCCGCGTCCGCAAAGACGACGGCTGTAAATATTTTGGCCCTTTTCCCAAAACTTCCGTACTGCGCGCCACGGTTGAGTTTCTCAGCGCCCACTTCGGTTTGCGTTCCTGCCGGGTTGATTCCCCCGATGAAAACGCCCGGAAGCACTGTCTGAAACGCATAGTCAAAGACTGTCTTGAACCGTGCGGCGGCAAGGTTACGAAAGAAGAATACCACCGGCATGTAGACAGGATGCTCGAAATCCTGAACGGCAATGTAAGTCCCCTGACTCAGGAACTCGAAAACGGAATGCGCGCCGCCGCCGAAAAAAAACAATTCGAAAAGGCTGCCCGGCTGCGCGATGTCATAAGCAATATTCAAACCGTTTTCGGCGACCGTAAACGTTCGTTCCGTTATGCCTCCCTGCCCGCTTCTCCCGGCCGGGAAGCCGTCGAAAGTCTGGGAAAAATCCTGAACATGTCTTCGCCGCCGCTTCTGATAGAGTGTTTCGACATTTCCAACATTTTCGGAACTTTGGCCGTCGCAAGCATGGTTTGCTTTGAAAACGGCAGCCCGGCCAGGGACAAATACCGGCGTTTTAAAATCCGGGAGGTGGACCAGATCGATGATTTCGCCATGATGCGGGAAGCCGTAAAACGGCATTATTCGCGGAAAATCCGGGAACGTCTTCCCCTGCCGGATTTACTACTGGTTGACGGCGGCAAAGGCCAGCTTTCGGCGGCAAGAGCGGCAATAACGGAAATAGCCTGCCCTCCCCTGAATGTTATCGGCCTCGCCAAAAGGAACGAGGAAATATTTCTGCCGGAACGGGACGCGCCGCTTGTCCTTGACCGCCATCTGCCGGCCCTGCGCCTGCTCCAGGCGATACGGGATGAAGCTCACCGTTTCGCCATCGGCTATCACCGCAAACTGCGGGCGCAACGCTTACAGGAATCGCTACTCGACGAAATACCCGGAATCGGAACCGCCCGTAAACGGTTGCTCCTGCAATATTTCGGTTCGGTCCGCCGGCTGCGCCGGGCGAATGCGGAGGAAATCATGAATAAAATTCCGGGCATGGGAAGAACTTTTGCTGAAAGAATAGTTGAATTTATACGAAAAAAGGATTAGATTTTTTGTCTGAACTTTTAAGGATGATAAAATGCTAATGAAAAAGAATTTCGGATTACCGGCCGCTTTTCTGCTGTGTTGCGGCCTTCTGGTTTTAAACGGCTGCGTATCTCAGCATGACCGCTGTCTTTCCAAAGCCGAAGAAGGAGACGCTGAGGCCCAGGGAGCGTTGGGGAACATGTATCTTACCGGGAACGGCATGGCTATAGATTACGGCAGAGCTTATTACTGGCTGCGGCTCGGCGCCGCGAACGGCGACAGTATTGCCGCCTATTATCTTGGAGTCATGAGTCAATATGGCATGGGCAAAGTTACGCCCAGCCGTGTCCGCGCCGAAAGACATTATAAAAGCGTTTACAAAAATATCCACGACAACGCCAGAAAAGGTAAACTTGAATATATAAATATTCTTGCGGAAATGTATTATTATGGACGGGGGCTGGAACCAAACAAGGCGGACGCCCTGAAAATGTTCAGGTATTGCGCGAAACGCCGCTGGCAGCCCGCGATCGAAAACCTGGGCGTGATCCTTTACTGCGACAAGGAATTGAGGAATTATAACAAGGCAAGGACTTTTCTGATTGAAGCCGCCGCCCACGGTTATCCGCGCGCGCAGTTCTTTTTGTCTCAGTATTATTTTAACCGGAATAACCGCGAAGAGGCGATGCGTTTGCTGAAAGCCTCGGAAGCGGGCGGTTTCCCGCCGGCGAAGTACAAACTGGCCCAGGAATACATGAAAGCCGGAATTCCCGGAGCCGCCCGGCTTTTCAAAGCCGCCGCCGAAGACGGCTACGCTCCCGCAATGCTGGTGGTGGCGGCCGGAATTCCCCATGTAGACCAGAAAATCGTCTGGATAAAAAAAGCCGCGGAACACAGTTCTATCCCCGCCATGCTTGAGTATGCGAAACTGATCAGGGACCGGGTAACGCCTGACTACGCCAAGGAAATGATCCTTTATCTGCTGGCCTTGAAAATCAAAAAAAACGCGCCCGAAATCAATGAACTGGTCCTTGAGCTGGACCATAAAACCGGTCTGTTCTTCCCGGTGAAATATACATGGGAAAAAATCCAGGGCGGTGAAAACATCCTGCTTGCCAATTCCGAGATCGAACGCATACTCAACGGCTTCAAAGTCGGTATTGTCGAGGCCAGCCGGAAGCTTTATGAAGAACGCCTGGCATATAATCCGCTGCCGTTTTTCATGAATAACGACTGGTATTTGATCTATGAAAACAGTCTGCCTATGATGTGGGCTGCCCAGCTTTTCGGGGCCGTCGAAAAATATGAAGGGGATAATCCCGGCTTATGGATAGCTTACGGGATTTCCGCCGCCCTGGCGGGACAGGGCACGGCCCAGGCTTTCGCCGCCTTCAAGTTGAGCGAGCTGATAAAAAGCCGCGATAAAATGCCGGACAACGCCTCTTTGAAAAATATAGCAATCCTGATGAAGGCCAATGCCTTGATGCTGACTAATCACGACACGGAAGCCTACGCGACTTTATTCAATAACGGCAAACTCATACGCGAAGAACTGCCTTTCCTGATCAATTTTATAAACCACTGGTGCAGGCCCCTGCTGAAAGACAAACGGAAATTCAGCATAGCCACCGGCATTGATATTAAAAAGCTCGGCAAATTCTGCCTGCCCCAAAAACAGAAATTTATCAGTCTTGAATACGGACGCGTTATTCCGCTCAAGCCGCAAATAAAAGAACCGCAGATTGATCTCAGCGGTTTCAGAAAAAAATAAGAACACGGGCTGACAACCAGGAGAAGGATGATGAGTGAGCCGATAGCAGTAGGTTCTGAAGTAAAAAAGCTGAAGGATATGCTTGTCGCCGCCAAATCCAGTATAAAGCTGTTGTTTACCGAACTCCGGAAAGGCAGAACGGAATTCGTAAACATTTTCCGGAGCAATTTTATCCGGAATTATATCATTGTCATTGATAAAGTATTAGCCGACCTGAACAGTTTTTCCGACAACAGCGCCAGCGCCGCCCGTATTTTTACCGTACTGGACCGGAATGCGGATTCCATTGACGCCCTTAACCAGTTATTCGTGGACTGCCGCGGGAAAAACCTGATGGAATGTATCGAGGAAGCGGTATTTGACGCGTTCATTCTTCACGGCATACTCGAAAAACTAACCGTTTCTGATGAAGACACGGTCTTTTTTATAAAGCACGCGGCCAGAGTGTGCGCCAGCGTGAAAGCGCTTGACGATTTTGTAAAACTGCTGTGGAACGCCGCCGGAAACAAAAAACAACTTTCGCGCCTGCGCCCCGGAGTCCGTGAGCTGTTCAAGGGAAAAAGCTGCATCAACGCCCCGAAGGACAGGATTTCAGAAGAAATGATGGACCTGCTTAAGAAAAAAGCCCTTAAAACCGACCCCTTCAGCGGCGGTAAAGCCTTTCGTTACCGGGACGGGAGATTCATTCCCGCGGAACTCAGTTCCATACGCGCAGTCGATGATTTTTTCGGCTATATCCAGGTGCGGCAAACATTTGAGCGGCATTTCAGCGATTTTTCCAGGCAGAAAGCCAATCTGCCGCTGCTGGTCAGCAGTCTTCCGGGTTTAGGCAAAACCCACTTTACCATTTCCTATACCTTGCATCATGACAACCTGACGCTGGTTCTGCCGCAGCCCGAAGACCTTGAGGTAACGCTCCAGCCCCTGATCGAAAAGCTGGCCAACCGCAAAGACCGTCGTTTCATAATTTTCTTCGATGACGTCGATCCGGGCAAGATCAACTGGTATTATTTCAGGACCAATATCGGCGGGAGCTTTTCACTGCCGGACAACGTTTCGGTGGTAATCGCTTCCAACTTTGAATTCCCGCCGAACATTCTCAGCCGTGGACGGACAGTCAAATTTCCGCTTTTCGACGAAGTCCGCTGTCTGGAAATGATCGAGGAATTCCTGAAGAGACGCGGCATGAAACACCGGAACCCGAACCTGGAACTGGTAATCGCCGCCGATTATATCGAGGATTTCGGACAGCGCAAATTTGAAGAGCTGAGTCCCCGCACCTTGATACGTTATCTCCAGATTTATCAGGAGGACATGAAAAAACGCAAGAAAATGCTCGATATGACCCGAATGGAAGTTTTCGCCAAACCTGACCCGCAGGTATTCTATGAATTCAACGTCAAGCTGATGCGCTCCCTCTATGGAGAAGGAATACTGGACGCTCTTCAGGAGGAAAGCCTCAAGCAGCAGTTGGGTACGTTTTAAATTTATCGTTCCGGCGACAGGAAACGTTGACAGGTTATTTTGGCCGCTTTCATCGAAAGCCGGCCTACTGTAGCGCCGTGTCTCGATGAGACCGGCGACAGGAAACCTTGACAGGTCGTACAGTGGTGTTTTTGAAAACCGGCATCTGGGAATACATAAAAAATATATAAGCTGTATTTACTCACTAAAAAAAATGAAACGAAAACCTGAAACCACACGATTCTATCGAAAACGTCTTCCGCATTGGGAAGTAACTGAAGGGTTGTATTTTGTTACGATCAGGCAGGCAGGTACTATTCCGCCAGGCGGTATAAGACGGCTTAAGGAGTTGTCTGAAGAATTGCGGAGCGCTCCTAATGTTACCGAGACGAAACGACAAAAAATAATATTTGCAATGCTGGAAAAATTTCTTAATACCAGCACTAAAGGAAATCTTACTGAAGAACCATATCAGAGTATAATTAAAAATGCTGTCAGGCATCGGCATGAAACCGGCAAATGGCGGATAATTGAGTATGTTATTATGCCTAACCATATCCATCTGTTTTTTCAGAATAATACTATTGAACTGGCAAAAATAATCAGGGATTTTAAACGCCGGACCAAAACAGAATTTAATTATCAGGCCAAGAATAATCCAGTAAAATGGCAACGGGAATGGTTTGATCACTGGTCGCGTTCGGCTGATGAAGATGAAAAAATAATCGAATATATAAGAAATAATCCTGTAAAAGCAGGTTTTGTTAAAAATTATCAGGACTACCCGCATGGAGGTTGGTAATAAAAAAAAGTAGCGCCGCGTCTCGATGAGACCGGCGACTGGAAACGTTGACAGGTTATTTTGGCCGCTTTCATCGAAAGTCGGCCTACTGTAGCGCCGCGTCTCGATGAGACCGGCGACAGGAAACGTTGACAGGTCGTACAGAGTTATCTTTGCCGCTTTCATCGAAAGCCGGCCTACTAAAACTAAAAGCGCTTTGTAATGTAAAGCAAACAACTGTATATTCATTTTAGAAGCCAGTCATCCGGCAAAACTAAACTCGGAGAAAATTGAAATATGCGCATTCAAACCAAATTTACCGGCTTTTTCGTGATCACACTGGCCGCGTTTTCTTACGCGCTCCTCTGGATCAGCACCCAGGCTTACCAGGAAGAGGTTTACCGGCTTACGTCGGAGGTCAGCGAACACCGTCTTCAGGAAATGTTCAAAATAATCAACAAGGAATATGAGCTTTTCAGGGACGGGGCTTACGACAATATTGAAAAAGCGAAAAAAATTGCGCTTAAAAGGATTGATACGGTTTTCCATACCCAGAGGGATGAAAGCTACAGTTATCCCCTGATCATAGCTGACAGCGGACATTTTAAAATGAGTCCGCATAATTATTCCAGAAGTAATTTCCCGTGGAATTCAATTCCCTTCAGGAATATTTTTCCAAGGGAGGAGCCTGCTCCAAAAGTCGAGGATAATATTATTCCAGAAGAGGAATATATTGTCCCGGAAGAAGAAACCGAAAAACTCAAATTTTCTCCCCGGCGCGTTAATTTCAATATCAGCGGTTATGACCGCCTGTTTCTTTATGTCCCTTTCAAAAAACCGGGCTGGAACTGGCTTTTGTGCTATTCCTATCCGGCCACTGAAAATCTTTACGGGATAAATACGGAATGGTATTCGCGCCAGCTTTTCGCCGTAGTCTGCTGCATGGTTACTTCCGTAGCCGCCCTTTTCTGGCTGATCCAGGTATCCTTGTCGCCCCTGAACCGTCTGGTCCAAAGCGCCACTGACATGGCTGCCGGCATCTTCCCGGCCTGCGACAAAAAACGGAAATATCCTAACGATGAAATCGGTTTTTTGAGCAAGGCATTTGATGAAATGGCGTCCCGCATCCAGGAATCCATGAATAAACTTCAGGCGGAAATCAAGGAACGCCGGGAAAAGGAACGCGAAATACGCGAACTTATCGAAAACACTCCTTTGCCGATCGCCATCATCCGGGCCAACTGGGCTTACTCCATAAATAACATGTTTACCCGTGTATTCGGCTATGTCGAAAACGACCTGAAAACTTTTGAAGACTGGTTCAGGCTCAGCGCCCCGCCGGATATTTCCCCCGAAGAAAACCGGAAAATATGGGACAATATCCTTAAATCGGGAAATTCCGGCCCGGAAATAGTCGTTATCCGCTGTAAAAACGGCCCCCTGCTTGAAGTCGAAGTAAGATATAAACGGGTTGAAAAACAAAGTCTGCTGATCTTCAACGACCTGACAGAAATCAGGGAGGCGGAAAAACGCCTGCGCACCACCAGAAACTACCTGACACAGTTGTTCAACTCAATTCATCTGCTGCTGATCGGTGTGGACGAGGAAGGGAAAATCACCCAGTGGAACCAGGCGATAGAAAACTTCACCGGCATAAAAGGCGAGTTCGCCATCGGTGTTGAATTATGGAACATAGCCCTGTTCCTGCACAATTACCGGACTGAAGTACAGGAAGCTATCAATTCCGGCATTTCCCATGAAAAACACCGTGAGAATGTGTCATGGCGCAAACGTTCCTACGTTTTCAATATCTCTATCAACCCCATTCTCCATAAAGAAAACAAAGGAGCGGTAATTATTCTTGAGGACGTTACCGAACTTGCCCGCCAGAACGAGCTTTTGTTCCAGGCCCAGAAAATGGAGACCGTCGGCACCCTTACCGGCGGGCTGGCGCACGATTTTAACAATGTCCTGGGAGGCATCAAAGGTTCGCTGTCGATGATAAAGTATTATATAAACAACTCGCCGGAAGAAACCAAAGAAGTCAACGAATTCCTCGGGCTTGCCGAAGAATCCGTTTCCCGCGCCGCCAGCATGGTCGAGCAACTGCTCGCGCTTTCGCGGAAAAGCCAGCTTACCCTTAAAAAGTTCGACTTGACGCAGGCTTTCGAACACGTCCTTAAAATATGTAAAGGGACTTTTGATAAAAGCGTTAGTATAAAATTTGAAAAACCGCCTCAGGAAATCATGGTCAAGGCCGACCAGATCCAGATGGAACAGGTTTTCCTCAACCTGCTGATCAATGCCGAACATGCTATGACGGTAATGCGTGACGACGGTGAAACGGTCGGCGGGGATATCAATATCGAGATCAGCCGGGTAAAACTGAACAAGGGACAGTTCCCCGCCGCTTCAACAACCGATCCGTACTGGAAAATCGTTATCCGGGATTCCGGGGTCGGGATCAAACCGGAAAACATGCAGAAGATATTCGACCCGTTCTTTACCACTAAGATCAAAAGCAAGGGAACCGGCCTGGGACTGGCGATGGTTTACAATATCATCGATCTGCACAAAGGTTTCGTCGAAGCGCGGTCAGTACCGGATAAAGGCAGTACTTTTACCGTTTACCTGCCGGAACTGCAACCGGAAGATTCCGAAATCGGCTTCGGCAAAGATACTCAGGATCTTTACCTTGGAAGCGGCTGGATACTGATTATTGACGATGAGCCGATAATCCGGATTACCGCAACAAAAATGCTCGAATTGCTTGGTTATAGCGTTCTTACGGCTAAAGACGGAGAAGCCGGCATCAAGGTATTCGAGGAGCACCAGGAAGAGATCCGGGCGGTTATTCTGGATATGGCGATGCCGGTGATGACCGGTGATGAAGCTTATAAGCGCCTTAAGGAAATCGACCCGCAGGTAAAAGTACTGGTGGCGACCGGTTTCACCAACGACCAGCGCGTCCGCAAGACACTGGACGCCGGAGCCAGCGGTTTCATGAAAAAGCCCTATTCCATCAATGTCCTGAGTAGAAAATTACATGAAATTATCAATACGTAAACTTGACGGGGTGAAGTTCATTGATTTTCATACTCACGGGCGAACCGCGGCCCCGGATGTTTTAAGCGTAGTTTCACTGGAGCCCGGTGAACCGGCTTCTGCCCCGGCCTCCGGAGAAAACGTTTTTTTCAGCGTCGGCATACACCCCTGGAGCCTGCCGGACAAAACCGGTAAGATTGGAGACGATTTGCAGGAACTGCGCCGGGCTCTTCAAAACCGCGGGGTTATCGCCGTGGGCGAAGCCGGGCTTGATCGTTTGCGGGGGCCGGACATGGAAGTTCAAAAGGCTTATTTTTCCGGAATCCTGAAACTGGCCAAAGAACTGTCCATGCCGGTGATAGTCCATTGCGTTCGCTGCTATCCGGAACTGACTTTCCTGAAAAAACGCTTTGCCGCCGGGCTTAACC
>JBAYCO010000057.1:0-12526 GCA_041668685.1 Victivallaceae bacterium
CGCCTCCAGTATCCTTGCCCCGGCATTGGGGCTGGGCGGAGCGCTGGCCGGTTCCTATGCGGCGGAAGACGAGGATGCGGGAACCCGGCTCGCCGCCACCGGCGCGGCCGCGGCAGGGGCGTTCCTGCTCGGGCAGTTTATTGAGAACGGCTTCAAGGAAGAAAAAGCCAAAGAGTACAAAGCGGGTTATGACCTTGGCCGGTCTAATTCCGCGAAGGAACTCTACTGGCTTTACCAGAAGCTTCATCAGGCTGAGGATGGCGAACTTACCCGGAGCCGGGTTTACGAACTTCCGGTCCAATATCCGGATAACGGCGTGAAATATGTTCCGTCCTCGGTTTCACTTTCGGTAACGGAATAAGGAGGCTCACATATGCGAAAATATAAATTATTTCTATTAGTTCTGTCGGTAACATTCGTGCCGTCGGCGTGGGCGACTTATGCCGTGCATGACAGCGTGACGTATATCCATGACACCGTCAAGGCAATACAGGACGAACTGTATCAGCAGATGGATATTGACTATCAGATTGACCAGTTGAGCAAAACCGGGGAAATTTTGAAAACCGGCATCGACACGCTCAAGGTCGCGAAGGATACTTATTCCACCTGCAAGGATATGTACGATACCGCCGTCAATATTTCGGATTACATCGGCGATCCGCAGAAACTCATTGCCTATATGAACAGCGAATTCTGGCACGAGGATGAGATATCGGCGGCGCTGAATATTACCCGTGAGGCACTGGATATGGCCGACTCTAAAGTCGCTAATACCGGCAATATCGAATATATGCTCCGGCAGGTTGATTATACGCTGGCGGACGCCGAAGTGCAGCGTTCCGAAAACCTAGCGGAAACCCAGAAAGGCGCGCTGGCGGTTCACAAATTCATGTCCGAATGGGGCCCGAAGTCGCTGCTTCAGCTTCAGGAGTTGAACCGGGAGGATCAGAAGTTCAACGGCCGTGATTCGAACCTGACCGAACTTCAGTACGCCACCTACAAAAACGGTATCTGGCAATCCAATACGCTCGGCCAACTGCTGGCGGTACAGACCATGCACTCCGCAATGGTTGCCCGGCAGATGTATTCCGACAACTTACGACTCGACGAGGCTGATTTGAAGCGGGCGAAAAGCATTTATGACGCCCGGAATATCAATGAAAGCGGCGTTTCCGCCTTGGAATCCCAAGGTTCCATCTGTAACAATTTCATTGATGATTTCATTAACAGGTGACCTATGAGCGGCAATGTAACTTTTCAAAACGTCAACCAGGTGATCCTCGATACGCTTGAGCAGATGCACAATGTCTGCATCTGTTTCGCGCTGCTTTTGATCTTTCTTTCGGTTTACCGGAATTATCAGCAGTTCGGGGAATACCTCGGGCTGAAATATCTGACCGGCGTGCTGCTGGCGGTAGTGCTGATCGCGATATTTCCGGCGATGGCCGACCATCTCTTTAAAGGCATGTTGTCCTGGGGACTCAATGCCGGGCGCCGGGTTGAAGAGGCGGTAAAGGTTATGTTCGCGGTGGAAATCGAGGGGTCGTGGTATGAGGCGGTGGTGGTCAGCCTGGCCAATCTGCTGTATCGCGGCGGCATCTGGGTCGGGAAATTCATCCGGGACGCCATGATCCTGGTCTGCTGCGGGCTTTTCCTGATCCTCAAAACCTTGTCCCCGATTTTCATTGCCATGCTGACGGTTCCGGAAACCAAATCAATCGGCGTGAATTTCCTGACCATGACTTTCGGCTTCGTAATGATGCCGCTTTGCATGGTGTTCGGAGATTTAACTCTGCTGTGGACGATCTGTCAGTTGTGGGAACATACCGGAATGGCGGCGGCAGCGGCTTCGGCGGTCGGGGCTTCCGGCGCGGCGGCGGGAACGTTGGCGGTTCTCGCCGCTTCCCCTCCGGGGACGATTGTTGTCGCTGCCGGAGCTGCCGGGGCGCTGTTTTCCTTTACCTGCGTCTTTATTCTGCTTTGCCTGGTGATGTACGTCGGCATTCCGTGGGCGTGTGTTTCACTTTTCCGGGGCGGTGGGATCGGCAATGCCGTGGCGATGACCCTCAATACGGGGTCGAATATCATGGCGCTTTCCAAAGCCGGGCAGAATGTGGAAAAAAATATCGGCAAATCCGTTTCGGACGCCATATCCCGTGCCGCGGGCAAAAACAAAGGAGGCAATGCGAAATGACACGGATTTTACTTTTTCCGCGGCGTCATGGATTTCTCATAGGCTTCCATCTGGATGCGATGCCATTTGCGGGCCTCTTTGATTTTCCGCTGCCGTTCGGTTTCAGCCTGTTCGCGGGCGGTGCGTTGGGCTTCGGCTTCGCGGGCGATAACGGCCAGGTTGCGTTTGGATTCTTTCGATTCGCCGCAGCCGGCAAGCGTAATTACCAGGATTGCGGACGTGACGGCGATGAGGAACGGGTTTCTCATTTCTGTTCTCCGGGTAATGATTATGAACGGGTCTTCCCGTTCGCCCGGTCGACGGGAAGACTTAAAAAGGAGGTGGTCTATGGCTGCTGAAAAAAAACCGGATATGTACGAACTGGTACGGCGGGAACGACGGATAATGAGCATCTGGCTCGCTTTTCATCTGCTTTGCGTCACTTTTTTGCTGATCGGACTTTTTTTCGTTTATCAATATATGACGATGCCGGACCGGGTGATCGTACTGGCGCGTGATTTGAGTGTTTATCTCGGAAATTCCGCCCCGGTGGAATCCGGAAGAGTAATTGAAGACGTAGCGCTTCGGGCGGCTTATGCACTGTTGTCGCGACGGTATGACGTCCGGAATGAACGGATGCTGGGATTCATATTCACAAAACGCGGTCAGGGACAGGCAAAAGGCTATCTCAACGATACGCAGGAAATGTTCGAAACACGTCGGGTCTATCAGGAAATTGAATCATCTGAAGTCGATTTTTCACTGATTAACGGACAATATCATGCCTTAGTCAAAGGTGTTCTGGTCCGGAGCGGCGTCTATTTCGGACATTCCTATAGTAACCGGCGCGATTTCGCCTTGATGATGCGCCTGGAACGAAGCAGCAACGATACTGAACTGCCGTTTAAAGTCGCCGGAATGCGTTACTGGGAGGAGGAGCAGGAATGAATCCTTCATATCGCAATAAAAACCGGCTCCTTTCCGGACTGCTGATTTTGTATTTGCCCTTGTCGTTTCTTGCCCCGGTACTGATGTACCATCTCCGGGATAACAACCGGCTGATCGTCATTGACGGGCGTAATTCCTACCATATTACGGAATACGCCGATAAAGAGCGCTTGACCCAACTTTACGAATACACCGCAAGGCTGGCGATGGACGCGCTTTGGATGAGAAACCCCAACGGGCTTGACCGGCCGGCGCTGTTTGACGAGATGTACGCGGGCAAAGCGCGGGACAAAGCTCTGGATATCCTGAAAGATGACATGACGAATTTCGGCGCCCGGGATGTTCACCAGAAGGTAGAAATTCTCCGGATCAGGGTACTGGAAGCGGACAGCAGGAAATCCTTTGTGGAGATCGAAGGCCAGCTTCTGCGTTCCGGACTGGAAGACGGACGGCGGGAAAGTTCGGTGGTCAAATTCGACGTCACCATGAGTTTAAGCGTCAATTTCGACCTCGGCAAAAACGCTCTCTATCCGTTTATCGTTACCGATTTTACTTATAAAGAACAAAAAAACTAAAAGGAACTGTTTATGAGGACAAGCAAATTATTCACTCTCGTATTGCTGTGCGGCGGGGTATTCGCCGCCCGGGCGGCGAAGCTTCCCCAATCCGTCGTCAATATCAATCGGTTTCAGGAGTTTCGCCTTGCGCAAGGTGAAATTTATGAGCTGTACGTTAAATTCGGCGACGGCGTCACCACCGTTACGTTTCCATCGGCTATCTCGAAAATCGCCGGGGTCAACGTGGCTGCGGACGGCAGCGGGGATTTTCTGATCGCGGCAAAACCCGGAGCGTATTATTTTAATCTCGTTGCACTGAAAAAAGGCGCGGCCGGAACGCTGACCGTGATCTATAACCGGCAGACCTACATTCTCTACCTGAAACAGGATGATAAAAAAGCGTTTGCGGCGGTTAATTTCGCGGCCGGATCAGGCGGCGGTTCAGCATTGTCCGGAAAGCCCGGCGGTGTAACGCCTGCCCGTCTGCTTTCGCTCATTGATATGGCCAAAGGCTATCACATTCTGAAACAGCGTTATCCGTCCGAGCTGCGCGACAGTATTTGCGCGGCAAATCACCGGTTTTTCGATTTCGGGAAATTCCGGATTGAATTAAAGGAGGTTATCCGTTTCAACCGCGAGGATACGCTCGTTTTCAAGCTGCTGATGCACAATGACAAAGCGGAGGAAATCGCTTATGACCGCTTCAGTTTTTCGGCGCAGCTCGGCGGCAAAACCTATTACATGAGCGCCGCTGACGCCAGCGGCGTCATGCCGCCGAAATCAGCTACCTGGGCTTTCTTTACGATTACCGGAACGCCGGACGGCGGGCGTAATAATTTTGCCCCGGACAATGATTTTATGGTTGGCGTAACGGCAAAATATATGGAAAATGACTACCGTCTCTCCGCCAAACCGGCCGCAAAGCGCCTCAAACCCGAACCCAATAATAAGAAACCAGTCAAGGAAAAGATCGATCATGCCGTTCCCGTTGTTTCCCCGGAGCCCGAAAGCCTGCCCGAAAAGATGGAAGAGGTTTTTCCCGAAAATATTCCCGAAGAAATACCGGAGATTTCTCCCGAACCGGAGGCGGATCTGGAGACGCCCGTTGTGGGCGAAAACGCGGTGGAACCGGAGACGGAAACGGTAAAAGTTCCTGAAGAAAGTGAGGTTCCGGCAAAGGGGAAGGGCTTATGAACTTACGTGAATTTTACAAAAAGCTTAAAAGCCCGATGGGAACGACCCTTCTCTCACTGGGGGTACTGGTACTGCTGGTGCTGCTCTGTCTGCCGCTGCTCTTGCGCGACGACGCGGGGAAGCTCGAAATCAACCGGAAAGGCGATGGCGAAGGAACTTATGACATCTGGAGCAATATCAAAGCGGTCGCAACTCCGCCGAAACATCCGCGTTCCGGTAGCGAGGCGCACAAAAAGGCTCCGGTTTCTTCTGCCCCGGTTGCTCCATCCACTAAGGTTCCGCGTCCGCCAACGGCGTTTAACGGAAAACCAAACGCGCCCGGTTTCAAACAAAACGCGCCCGGCCGTTTTGCCGGAAGGACTTCAAGGAATGCTTCTTCCCGGAAAACTATTATAACCATTATCGATGGCGAAAACGCGAAATCGCAGACAAAGGAATTCGTTTCGGAACGCTATGCGCCGTATGGCCGTTTGATTTCCTGCAAAATGGTAAACACGGTTGAATCCGGTGATACGGAAACGCCGCTCATTGCTTTCGTGACGGAAGACCTCTGGTGGATTAACAGCCAGGGTGAGAAAAAACTCATCATTCCCGCAGGAACCGAGGTTCACGGCACGGTCAAGGGCGCAAAGCCGCTCCGCAATCGTTTGACTACCGGGAACAGTTTCGTTCTCGTCTGGCAGGCAACCAGCGCAATGGTTGGCTTTGAACTGCAATTGCGTGGAATTGCGTTGGAAAAATCCAATTCCCCCGATACGAAAAATCTTGCCACCATCAGCGATATGGCTGCCGGTATCCCCGGCCAGGTAATGAGTAATGAGAATCTCGCCAAGTTCCTGATGTATACGCTTGCGTTCGGTCAGGGGATGGCGCAGGGGTTCCAAACCACGGAAGTGTCCATGAATTCAGGCGGACTGGTTTCCACTCAGGAAGGAACTACTAAAAACGCCCTGGCACGCGGTGCCGAGACGCTCGCGCAAAGTATGCTTCAGGATGTGTCAGGGCAAATCAGCAAGGAATCCTATTACATTCGGGTTGCGGCGGGAACGGAATTTTACCTTTTTGTTCAACAGGTTATTAACCTGGATGACGCGAAAATCGCCAACACCCTTCTTAACAAGCTCGAAGAAGATAAAATACAGGGCGGCAAACAGCAGAAGTCCGCCCGAAATATTCTCAATGCTTTTTCCAAAAAAAAATAATTTAAAGGAGTACGTATTATGCAAAGAAAGTTAATTTTAGCCGTCAGTGCCGGAGTATTTGTACTGCTGATCGGGGCCGGCTGCAAGAGCAAAAGCAAGGTGGTTCCGCCGGGGCAGTTCGTCAATCTTCCTGTTTATGTCGCAGCCCAAACCATTCCTCCCGGCGATCAGGCAAAAATCCGTTCTTCTTCCGTTATGCGCGCCTATGCGGTCGGACGTTATATTGATCCGAATCGCCGGACGGTTATGCACGAACAGCATACCGTTTATCGTGAGGAACAATCGCCACGCTGGAATCTGATTCCCCAGCCGGATGCCGATCCAATTCAAATGGCGCAGGTGCGACAGCAGGAACGTTATGCCGATGCGCTTGCCGGACAGCTCACCCTTGCCGCTAAAGACATGCGCGAAACCCGCGAAACGGTGTGCCGGGTATTGGAACAACAATCGTCCCAGGATACAAAAACAAGAGAACTTGTCAAATTGATCGATGATTTGAAAAGACGTTACGGCGTTGTTTCTAAAAATCTTATCCGTGCTTCGAAATATATCAACTCTCTCGAAAGCAAACTCAACAAAGTTCAGAAAGAAACTGAACTTCTGAAACTACGCCTTCATAAAAAGGGTAATTAAATCATGAAAAAATTTATTTGCTGTATCATCGTGATTATCGCGTTTATCGCCATCGGCGTTTTCGGAAAAATCATTTTTGGTCGTTGTAATGAGTTACGTGACAAACAGGCGCGCCAGGAAGTTATCCTGCTGAAACAAGCCGAAATTCTCGCAGTGAATACGGCGATGCTGCAGATGATAGTATCGTCGCTTCCACATAATAAACCGGTAGTGCCCGGAAAGGAGGGATTTAAAATAGACGCCATGCCTTGAAACGTGTGTCGTCCGGTTTCGGGAATGTCAATATTCCCGAAACTTTTGAAATCGTGAATGAAGTAATGAGGAGAATTATCATGAAGCGCATTACGCGGAAACAACTTGATCGGCTCGACGCATTGTATTGCAACGGCCAGTTAGATGGACAACGTATTAATGATTGGACTATTCTCTCCGAAGATGAGGGGAACAAACTTATCATTGAAGCGGAAATCATTCCTGGACAGACTTATCAGCCTGCAACGGAAACTCTTAAGAAAGTTTTACTGAAATTAATTCGGACTGGTAGGCTGGTGCTGAAAGAGTATCTTCTGCGCTTCATGTCCCTGGCTGCGGCAGAGACGTTGTGTTGGATGTTCCACAGTACAAACAAGAATACCGAACCGGACATTACTGGTGTCCAGTACAAAAGAATTCGAGTCCTTATAGCAAAAGGTTTTTTGCAAAACAGGCCAACTGGTGAAATCAAACGCCTTTCCTACAAAGCCGCTGAAAAGTTGATTGAGGAAGGTGAAAACAACGCTCTGCAAGAGAGATAGGAGGCAATTATGTCAAAACTTTTCATTATGGCCGGAACTAAGGGCGGTATCGGAAAGTCGCTGATTGCGACTTTGCTTGCCGATATGGCCTTCGATAACAAGTTCCGGCCGGTATTATTCGACTGCGACGATGAGAACCATTCTTTATCCAATGTATATCCGGAGAATGAAAAAGAAATTATTTCTTTCCGAGTTGCAATGATCGGAGAAGGCAGAAAGTTTTTTCCGCTTGACAAGGTGGTTAATGAGATCGTCAGGATTGAACATGGCAAAAAAAAATATCCGGGCGACAATGCTTTTCTTTTGGATATGAAAGCCGGAACTTCAACAGGCACGATGGTTTGGCTTAGGTCATTTCCATTCCGGAAAATCAAGGATTTGGGAATTGAAACCTATATTGTCGGGGTAGTGACGTCGGAAATTGACAGTTGCACTACCCTGTTGCCGTGGATTCACACCTACGTTAAGGACGATATGGCGCAACTCCTTAAATTCATTATCGTCAGAAACGAAGTACATGGGACGGATTTCAGATTTTTCCAGAAGAAAATCGAAGAAGTTCTCAAAATGGTCGATATGACAATTCTTTCAGTCAGGTTCCCTGATTTCGGTACTCAGTATCAAACGTTGTTGTACCAGTATAAAACGACGTTTGGACGAGTGGCAACCAAGCGGACCGTCATTAATGACGAAAAACAATTCGGATTCATGGACGAACATCGCTTTGTCGTATATTACGGTGAAGTTACCGAAGCTTTCAAACCGATTTTTGCTGAAAATCGGCTTCCCGCTTCAAAGGGTTCGGTGAAAGATAAATGATGCCGGACAGTACATTCATGAACGGTATGTCGGACCGCGATCTGGCGGCCCGCCTGATTCGCATGGGAGCCATCGCCCCCATGAATCTTGACCTGGTTGACCGCGATAAGGTTGAAGATATAGTGGCGGGTCTGCCGACCGTATATGAATGCCGCTATGCGGTAACGGATGTACAGGCCGGTGAGCTGGTGATCGACTGTTTCGATCTGACCCCGGAAGGGTTGAACCGTCAGATACTAGATGAACTGACGCGGCGCCGGCTTCAGTCTTTACCGGAACGCCACGTTGCGGCGGAGTATTCCCCGGAGGTATGGAAAGGTTATTTGCAACGGGATTTCGATTCTGTGGATCGAAAATCACTGCTCAGACATTTTCGGCGATGGGGAATGCCGCTTGATTCGAAACAAATACGGAACGCTTTCTGCAACAACCCGCAACTTAACGAGGAACGGGCGCAGGAAATGCTCCGTAGAAATCAGGGCGATCTGCTTTCCCGGCTGGTCCGGATAGGAGCGATTGAACCGTTGGACCTCGAACATGTTTCCATTCAGCAGGCGGATGAGATAATCCGCTCGCTTCCGGCGCTTACGGAATCGGAGATCATCTGGCAGGGTGATGAGGATTTCGAACGGAAACGTTTCGTAAATCTCGCGGAATTTCATATTTCAAAACGTGGATTCCACGATCCGGATTCACCAGGGTTCGATGAAAGCGTATCCGACGATGAATTGCGGACGCCGCGCTTCGCGGGACGTTCGTTCGATAACGTTTCCGGCGATGATGAACTGCGTGGACCGAATGTCCGGGCCGGGGCACGCACACTCCATCTTCAGGAAGACCGTTTCCTGATAGCGAACGATGGTCTGGAAGACAGGATTATCCATCGGCGTGAAGAGATTACCGGCGGTTATGCCTGGCTGGATTATTTCCGCCAGAAAAAATCCGAAGCATTACCTGGCGGTTCCACATCCGCTTTGCGCAATGCGTTCAAAACCTGGGGGATTTCCCTGAAACGCGGCAATCTCGAACTCGGTTTCGAATCGGATGTCGCGCTAAATAAACATGCGGCAATGCTTTCCTTTTACAAAGTTCTGTTCTCCAAAGTCGTCAACGCCGGTATCGTGATGCAGATGCCGAAAAGCGACTGGTTGAGGCTTGACCTTGCCAAAGCGGAAGCGTTTGCCGCTAAAATCCCGTTACTGCCGGAATATGACCATCCCGGTGAATGGCTGGATTTTTTCAAACAGCCGCCTCCGGCGACCGCGCTGGAGATGGTTCAACTTGAAAACCGCTTCACCGAGGCGGGGATCACTTTCGATGAAGAACTAATTCGTTCTTCTTTTTTAAAAGCGAAAGAAACCCAAAACCCCAAAAAAGGAACCAGAAAAATGCAGGACATCACACTCGACAATTACAAGAGAATGATCGGACGCCTGACTTCTTCAGGCAGAATGGAACGCCTTACCGGGGACGAGTTCAAAACTCTCGACCTTGAAACCGCCCGTGAGTATGTTCGCGGATTCGATGACACGGCGACTGAAAAGCAGAAAATGCTTCTCCGTTCGATGGGAGATGAAGAGCGGATTGAAGTTACCGAACAGGAACTCGCTTCGCTCTCCAAACTGGAAGCAAACTTCATTGTCGATAATGCTCCTCAGCAGCCTATGACGTTTGAAGAACCGGATAATCCTATTACGGATGAAACCAGGCGTGAACTCAAAAACCTGATGGACAACGGGGACGTTCCTCGGATGCCGTGGCCCCGCTGGAAAAATCTTTCAGAAGAGGAAGGCAGGGAGAAAATCAACCGTGCTTACGCTCGTCGTCCGGCAAGTGACCGCCAGAAGGATTTTATCCGACAGGCGCTGAAAGAGAACAGTTTTCCGCAAGAAGCGATTGGGCAGATTTTTAATTCTCCCACGATTGACGATGCGGATATCGACAAACTCAACCAGCTTCAGGCCAGTCGCCTGATAGGTTCGCTGCCGGCTTCGGAAAAACAGGTCGCGGCGGTAAAACGGCTGGTTGAGGAAAAACGGATTGAACCGTTGGATGATTACAATCTTTCCGCTTCCGTGGCGAATGCGATCCTCGATAAAGCCTACAAGGACGGCACCGAACGCGATCCCGACAGCCCGGCCACGGAAAGACAGAAGGAAACACTTCTGAATCTTGCCGAGCGCAAAGAACTTCCCTCGGAACTCACCCCGGAAGTAATCGAAGAAATGTCGTTTTCCGATGCCGGTAAAGCCTTGGAAGCAGCACCAGCTTCACGTGCTCAGAAAGATATGGTAGTACGTTTTGTCCATGAAGGAAAGCTGGACCGGATTCCCAAGCCGGAACTCGATCAGATGAAACGCGGAACTGCGTCGCTTCTGATTGACATCGGCAACGGCAAACGTCCGAAAACGGATATGCCGGAGTTCCAGGAGCTCGACTATCCGGCTTCCGATTCCCAGATCAAGGTGCTCAATGATCTCCGTGAAAAAGGAAAAATCCAGGATATTCCGGAGAATGTGACACGAAGTGCCGCCAGCCAAATGATCAATGATGCTTTGGCCGGCGAACCGATCGCGCCTCAGCAGTTGGCAATTATCGAGAAAAAGATTGCCAATAACCAGCTTCCCGCTTTGACTCAGGAAGAAAAAGCTAAACTCACGCAAAGTGATTTTTCCCGGCTGTTGAAAGAAAGCCGGGCAAAGGAGGCTCAGAAAAAAGAACAGTCCGCACCGGCAAAAGAGCGTAGCCGGAGTAAAAGCCGCACCCGTCAAGGCGCCGGCATGTCCAGATAAGAACATCTCCGTCCGCAAGGTTCATTCCCTGCGGACGGAATTTTTAACAGAGGTAATTTATGAGTAACGAAAAAATTCCTGACGTGACTTTGCGCGACGTTGTCCTCAAGTCCTTGACAGAGCATGATATGGCGTGTGACAAAGTTCTCGAACATTTATCATTTTGTCATAATGCTGATCGTCCGAATGATATTATTTTTGCGGTTTTACTGGAAATGGAACTGCTTCACCGTGTCATGGAACAATGTTTTGTAAAAAACCGGGAACAACATAAGGTAATAGGCAACAATTTGATTGCTGCCTATGAAGAGAAAAATCAGAAGATGATGGAACTGGTAACGGAACAGCAATTGATTTTCCGGTCTCAGTTTCGGCGTTTGATCGCACTGCATCGGGAACGCTTTTTAGTCCGGGTTTTCGTTTTTGCCGCTATGCTGCTGATTTCTCTGCTGGCCGGAATCGGCGTCTTTTATCTTTACATCCTTTTAATAAAGTAACTGTATGTCGGTGCTTGATACACAAATCATGAATTTCGAGGGCAATTCATGGACAACCCGTGACGCTTCAACCGGGTTGATCTGCTTTGGAATGACCGGGTCCGGAAAAAGTTCCGGCCCGCTTCGGAGCATTGCCATGCGATTCCTTGAACTGGGCTACGGCGGTATTGTCTTTTGCGCAAAACCTGATGAGTGCGGGACATGGGAAGCTTATGCCCGTGAAAAAGGCCGCGAAAAAGATCTGATCAAACTCAGCGAACAAACTTTCTGCTTTCTCGATTACGAATTGTCCCGTCCTTCCGAGGCTGGTGGCGGTCAGGTCGAAAATGTCGTCGGTATTTTTCTGGAAGTCGTCAGGATCACTAAGGACAAGCGCAGCGGCGGCACTTCCGATGAATACTGGCAGAATGCTATCAAGCAATTCCTGCGGAATACTATTTCGCTTCTCGTTATGGCACATGAAGCGGTTACGCTTCCCAATATCAAAGCGGTAATCGACACAACGCTTCGTTCTAATGAGACGGCGGAAGGATTGCAAGAGTACCTTAAGGAATTCCATAACTATTGCCAAAATACGGAAATTCGCGAATTTCACAAATCTGAAAGAGATTTCGTTCAGGTTGTAGCCAACTTTGAACGTTATCATCAGGAGCATGGCGATAAGTTCAATCAAAATGTTATTGATAGCGCAAAACAGTTTTGCAGTTCCCTACTCTTAAAAAGCATTTTCAACGGAGAAGATCACGGGCCGGATTATGAACTCGGGTACAATTATTTTCTAGTCGAATTTCCCCAGTTGGACGAGCGTACCCGGAGCAACACGATTTCATCATTTACCGTGCTTGCCGATTCCATGCTGCGCGGTGAGTTTCTGCGTTGTTTCGGCGCGAAAGAAAGCTCGCTGGTAATAGAAG
>JBAYCO010000058.1:0-12481 GCA_041668685.1 Victivallaceae bacterium
AAACAGCCATAGATTTCACTGAAATCATTGATTTTGGATGCCGGAGCAAGGCTGCTCCTGGCACTACTTTCTATTAAATTTCACATGCAACTAGACACTAGTTGTAGTTATTATGCCGGTGGCGATATATGCTCTGGCAGATTCCCAGCCCGCACATTGCCGAGAGTATGAACGAACCGCCGTAGCTGACGAAAGGCAGGGATAAACCGGTTACCGGCGTCAGCCCGGCGCTCATTCCCATGTTGATGAAGGAATGCGCCAGGAATATCCCGGTCATTCCGACCGCGATATAACGTCCGAAATGATCCGGCGTTAAAAACGCCGTTCTCAACATCGAATAGAATAACATAAGGTAAAGCAGAATCAGTGCCGAACACCCCAGAAAGCCGGTTTCTTCAGCAATTACCGAAAAAATAAAATCATTGTTTGATACCGATTGCGGCAGATAGCCGAGAGTGTTTTGAGTACCCTGGCCGATTCCCTTGCCGTACATGCCGCCGGAGCCTACTGCCAATTTAGCCTGATGCTGGTTATAACCGCGGTCGTTCAAGTCCCTTTCCGGGTCGAGAAAGGTCAAAACACGTTCTTTCTGGTAGTTTTTCAGGAGCGGATATATTCCATAAACTTCATTGAGTATTTCAGCCGTCATGACGACCGCAAGAAAAGATACCGCGATGATGATATACCGCCAGCGAAGTCCTGCCGCGAAAATGATCATGGCGCTTAAAGGCAGCAATATGAGAGAACTTCCCAAGTCCGGTTCTATCGCTATCAACAGGAAGGGCAACAGTACGGAAATACCGATGAGGCACATATTCTTAAACTTGTTGATGTTGAATTCGCGGGCCGAAAGTATTGCGCTCAGAAAGAGAATAAGACTCAATTTGGTTATTTCCGACGGCTGCAGCCGCAAACCGGACGGTTTGAGAATAAGCCAGCGTTGCGCGCCGTTGATTTTTGGACCGAATATCAGCACCGCCGCCAACAGCAGGATTGAGACGAAATAGAAGGCAACGGTCAGCGGTTTGAGCGTACGGTAATCCATTGCGGCGAAAAGCGCCCATATTCCGAAACTTACGACAATCCACTGGATCTGTCTGATCCAGGCGTACAGGGCGGTCGCGGTTCCGACCTGCCTGCCTGTGGAATAGATAAAAATAACGCCAACGGTCAGGAGCGCCGTGACCGCGAAAATCTGGATATAATCATAGCCTTTCAGATAATTGCGTGATTTTCTGAAAAAACTGTTGTTATTCTTTTTTTTATGTAAAAATGCCATTGTCTCAGGTACCGTTTAAAGCGTCAAAGCGTCCGGAGTTATTTATCCAGGGAATGATCGCTGCTGATTGCTTTTACTGTAGGAGACTTAAGTATTTTTTCCAACTGTTTTTTACACTTTTTTTCGGTTCTTTTGCGGACGGTGAATTCCGGATTGAAAACCATTGTGGCGTGGGCGAGATGATAAATGTATTTAGCCATTTTCCATGGTGAAATGACGTTCATTTGATAGCCGGCTGATTCCAGTTTGTGATAAATTTCCTGGGCGCAGGTCAGTTCCTTGTCGGGATCGAAAAAGCTCAGTTTTTCCCGGCGCAGGATTTCAGTGCGGTAGACGGCGCAGATCGCCCGAATGTAGAACGGTTTAGCGGTTCCCTTGCGGTATCTTGCCCATTCTTTGAAGTCAGTGAGTTTTTTCAGCAGGATTTCCCAGCGCGGTTTCAAATCGAGTTTGCCGCTCCCGGCGCAGGCAATGCCGGGGCCGCATTCGGCGACCAGTTCCGTCAGCCAGTTTTCTTTATGGACAATGGCGTCTGAATGCATTGCCAGGAAAAATTCGGTTCGGCATGCGGCCAGTCCCAGGTCGAGAGCGGTTCCCTGCGCCCATGAGCCGGTTCTGGTCATTTCTTCAGGGGAACGCTCGATGAGAGTAATCCAGTCAAGGCTTTTGAGGTATTCCAGCGAAGCGTCGGCGGAACCGTTGTCTATAACGATAACTTCGTATGGGTAACGGGTGTATTTGCGTATGCTTCGCAGGCAAAGCCGGGTCAATTCCTCGGTTTTGTAATTAACCAGGCAGATAGTTGCTTTACCCGGTTCGAAGCGGTCATGGTTGTTTTCTGGGTTACACACTGAAAGTCTGTTCGCGTTTGGGGCCGACCGAGATAATGGCGATTTCGGAATCAACCAGTTCCGCCATGCGTTTTAGGTATTTTTGGGCGTTTTTCGGAAGATCATCCCACTTGCGCACTTCCGCGGTTGAACATTTCCAGCCCGGCATGGTTTCGTAAATTGGTTTGACTTTTGCCAGGACATCCGCCGAAACCGGCATGTCGGCGGTGGTTTTACCGTCGATTTCATAAGCCGTACAAATTTTTATTTCGCTGAGGTCATCAAGTACGTCCAGTTTGGTAACGGCGAGTTTGTCGACGCCGTTCACCATGCAGGAATAAGCGGAAGCGACCGCGTCAAACCAGCCGCAGCGCCGCGGACGTCCGGTCGTAGCTCCGAATTCTCCTCCGGCCTGGCGCAGATCTTCACCGGCCTGGTCAAAAAGTTCAGTAGGGAAGGGGCCTTCTCCGACACGGGTGGTGTAGGCTTTTATTACGCCCCATACGGTGCCGATGTGCCTGGGAGCTATACCGGCTCCGGTACAGGCGCCTCCGGCGGTTGTATTGCTGCTGGTCACATAGGGATAAGTGCCGTGATCGATGTCCAGCCACATTCCCTGCGCGCCTTCGCATAAAATCCTTTTCCCGGCTTTAATAGCGCGGTTGACGCTCAAAACGGTATCTTTTACAAAAGGCGCGAGGTATTCGGCGGCGGTTTTAACTCTCAGCCATTCCGCGTCGATATTGAGTTCCTTGACTCCAGCTTCCCCGAAAAGCTTATTATAAGCGGCGGCCTGTTCGCGGAAAAGTTTTTCAAATTTTGGTAAATTCGTCAGTTCGGAGCCGCGAATGCCGACCCGGCCGGCCTTGTCTGCGTAAGCCGGACCGATTCCGCGCTTGGTGGTGCCGATTTTTTTGTCGCCCGAACACTGGTTTTCCCGGATCGAGTCCATTTCCTTATGGTATTGGAAAATAAGCTGTGACTTGGAGCTTAGTTCTATAACCGAGATATCCAGGCCCCGTTCGGCCAACTGCTGCATTTCCTCCATCAGGGATACCGGATCCACTACCAGACCGTTGCCGATGACGCAAGCGACGCCGGGACGGAAAATTCCGGACGGCACAAGGTGCAGAACGTATTTTTCTTTTCCGATTTCGACGGTATGGCCTGCGTTATTGCCGCCTTGGAAGCGCACAACCATATCGATATCACGCGTCAATACGTCTATTAACTTACCTTTTCCTTCGTCACCCCACTGTGTGCCGACCAGTATTTCTACAGACATTTTACGATTCCCGTTTGCTTATATTAAAATCTTACTGATATTACATAACCAAAAAGACAATTTATATCCAAAATACTTAAAAGCAAATACTCAAGATCAATTTAAAATTTAAAAGTTAACCTGCCTTTCCCGTATTGTTTGCGATATTAACAACGTTTTATGCGACGCCGGTGATTTCTTTATTATAATTTTGCTTTGCACGGTTTGAAAAAATGCTAAGAAGCCTGATATTAGTTACAATGATTTAATATGTTAATTATCATGGCAGAATTATGAGCAGATATTTCGTCTTAATATTGATTTTCGCAGCATTTTCCGGTTTTGCCGATCCTGAGAAATTCATTACCGGAACCGTAAACGTCAAAGGCGAACTGAATGTACGCGTCAAACCCGGTAAACAATATTTCATCGTTTCCAACTTGAAAAACGGCGACTCCGTAAAAATTTTCCGTAAAGTCGATGACTGGTATGAGATCACCGCTCCGTCCGACAGTTCTGTATGGGTGGCCGGTCACCTGATGTTCAATTCGCGAACCCGCCGGGAAGCAAATCTCCGCGCAGGTCCCGGCAATGAATATAAAGAATACCGGATGGAACCGGCCGGAGTGGAGCTTGAAATAATCAAAGGCAAAAACCATAACGGCTGGTTCAAAATAAAACCGCCGGTTGATTTGAAGGCATGGGTAAGCAGCCGCTTTGTGACCGTCAATGATTATGAACTTAAGGAGTTGCAGGCTTCACAGGTTAAGCGAAACCTGGTTCTGATCGATCAGGAAACCGGGGATTTCGCCGGCTTCCTCAAGGATAAGGACGCCAAACCCGCTTTTATCCTGCCCTTTATCAAGGGCTCTGAACGGGAAATAGACCTGAAAGGACAGATCGTCCCGCTGAAACCCGGAGCCGTTTATGTAACTCACGCCCTTATTAATATAAACAACCGGGCGGATATCAGAACCGCGGCATATCTGCATTGCAGGAACGCTTCTCTCAATGTCTGGCGGGGAAAAACCGTTTGTATTACAGGAACCCAGAAACTGGTCCACGGCTGGAAACTGCCGGTGGTTGAAATAAAAACCGTTGTCCCTGAAAAACAGAATACGGAAAAAGACAAACCAGAAAGGTGAAACTGTGAAAAATTTATTATTGATTGCGGCGTTGTTTGCCGTGACAGTCAGTGCCCAGCCGCCCCTGAAGCCGCAAGAAACTCCCGTCCCGGCGGCCCCGGCTCCCAAAATTACGGACAATATGAGTATCGCTGAAAAAAAGAGCAAAATCCGCAAATTCAAGAACTCCATTATTAAAATTTTCGCGGTGCGCAGCCGGCCGAATTATAACCAGCCGTGGCAGAATTATCCGCAGCGTTCATCAACCGGTTCCGGCTTTGTGATTTCCGGCAACCGTATCTTGACCAACGCCCATATCGTCGCTAACCAGACATTCATTATGGTTAGAAAGCCGGGAGTCCAGAAGAAATATGTCGCTACACTGGAAGTGGTTGGTCATGAATGTGATATGGCTATCCTGGGCGTTGAGGACCCGGAGTTTTTTAACGGGTTGGAAGCTCTTGACCTGGGAGATCTGCCGGAGCTGCAAACCTCCGTTACCGTGATGGGATATCCGGTCGGCGGCGACAACATTTCAGTGACGAAAGGCATTATTTCCCGTATCGAACCCATAACTTATACCCACAGCGGACGCCGTCTCCTGGCGGTACAGATTGACGCGGCAATAAATCCCGGCAACAGCGGCGGCCCGGTATTGCACGATAATGACGTTGTGGGTATCGCTTTTCAGGGACTTTCGCAGTCCCAGAACATCGGTTATATGATTCCGGTACCGGTAATAAAACATTTCCTGAGAGATGTCGAAGATAAAAAATTCGACGGTTTCCCGCATGTTCCGTTCGCCTTTAATGTGATGGAAAATCCGGATCTCCGGAAATGGGCGAAAATGGGGCAGGAACAAACCGGTATTATTATCCGTTCGCTGCCACCGGAAGTCGAAAAAAGCGGGGAGTTCAAGGTTGATGACGTTATCATGGCAATCGACGGGGTGAAGCTCGATAACGATGCAACCGTCAAATTCCGTGAAGACGAAGTAATTTATTTCGGCTATCTGGTCTGGCGTAAATATATCGGCGATAATTGTAAATTCACCATTCTGCGCGACGGCAAAAAAATCGCCTTCGACTACAAACTGCGCCGTTATAAACGCCTGGTGCCTAACCGGGTGTTCGACCAGCTCCCGACCTATTATTTTATCGGCGGGCTGTTGTTCGTGCCGCTCTCGATCAACCATTTGGATGAATACCGCCAATGGTACAACGGCCCGATAGATCTGGTTTATGAAGTTATTAATGGTAAAGTCAGCAAGGACTTGCAGCAAATTGTCGTTTTATCCAGGGTGCTTGCCGCGGAGGTGAATGTCGGCTATCAGGACCAGGGAGCCCTTATTGTTGAGGAAGTCAACGGCAAAAAGATCAAAGATCTGAAGGAACTGATCTCAATCGTTGAAAATACCAGCAAAGGCTTTATTGTGTTTCACCTGAAGAACAAAACCAAGATTGTTTTTGATATTGATAAGCTCAAAAAATCAACTCCCGCGATAATGGAAAGCTACCGCGTTCCCGCTGACCGCAGTCCTGATTTGAGAAAAGACGAAAAGGAACCGACATACGGCCCACTGAAGAATTAAAAATGAAGAATGAAGAATTAAAAATGAAATACGCCGGTATATTGTCTGCGAAAAAGTAGTCGCAGGAGCAGCCTGCTCCGCGACCGCGGCTTCCGCCTGCTTGGACTTGTTAGCCGGGTTGGGCGCAAAGATCGCGGAGCAAGGTTGCTCTTGCGACTACTAAAAACATCATGAAACATTACACTGGAGGAGACTTTAATCATTTTAAACTTCAGGATAAAATATATTGGATTGCATTCAAATTCATGTTATTTACAAGGCCGGTGCCGGAATACCACAATTAACTTTTCAGTATCCGGAGTCAAATACCGGAAAATTTATGATTTTGAAGAGTATAATCCAGGCCCCATGTTTGTTTTAGGTTTAAAAGGAACTCCCTATGTAACCCAATTTACTGAAAAACGGGAAAACTGGCATGTTATTCTGGAGGGACTCGACCTCCGGCAGTCCACTGAATTTCCTAACCATGCGGAAATGATGACAGACGGCAGAAAGATATTGCTGCCGATAATCCTGCCGGTACCCGAAGAGCAGGTTTTCGGCTGGCAGAATGAATTCCGCCTGATCATGGACGCCATGAATAACCCTGTACCGGCAAATTATTTGCGGGCGAAACTGGGAATTGCCGGTGTCTTTCGTTACTTGCTTGACAGGGACCGTTCGCTTCCGCATTCATCTCCGGCCGCACAGCTTAAAGACCTGATTGATTCCGATCTTCATTTCGAAAAATCCCTCAGGGAATTAAGTGAAGCCTGTAACTACACTCCTGATCATCTGCGTCTGCTCTTTTTTAGACAATATCAGCTCACACCCTATGAATACCGCGCTAAGAAAAGAATAGACGCGGCAATGAAATTAATGGCGGAAACGGATATGCTGCTGAAAGAAATTGCCTGGCATCTCGGATTCCGGAATGAAGCCGCGTTTTCAGCTTCATTCAAAAAATTAACCGGCGCTTCTCCCAAAAAAAGCATGCTGAAACTACGAAAAACCTTTTGATTTCAGAACTTTGCTTATAATCTCGTTTTTTCGCACATGATCTCGTTTTTAAGTAATTTTCACCTCTTGATTAACAAATCCAGCAGGTTTATAATAATGTTATCGGATAAATTATTTATCCAGCGTTTTAGTTGCAGGTGATATTCAGTGGTAAAAAACGCGAACCTTTGAATAAAATTGTACACAGCAGCAGGAGGGTGTCATGAAAAAAGTAAATGAAGCAAGCGGGCAAGTTGAAAAAATTTTCACACTTGTCGAACTTCTCGTAGTGATCGCGATCATAGCTACCCTATAAAGCGAGAAAGTATCGTAATTACCTATTATAACCTGTTTATTATAAATATATTATATCAACAAAACCCGCATTATCCAATAGCATATTCAAGAATGTCAAAAAAGTATCTTCACGCAGGCTTTGGAAGAATTTCACACTGTTATGTTGCATAATTGACATAAATAGACATAACTAAATTTGAGCTTATTTTTTACATTTTTTCAAACCGTAATTTATGGATATACCATAATTTAAAGTCTTTATAAAAGGCCTCAAAACATTTCTGTTTTTCGAAGATAACATATAGTATTATCGGCTCACTTTTCAAGTGCTTTTTCATTGTGTTTTCCGTCATATTCTAATATGATGACGGAAAACACAAAAAGCAAACTTGAGAGGATTCGATCATGTCAGTCAGAAAAGTAACAAGACGTAAAAAAGGTTCAGGTCATATTTATAAGGTTAAAGACACGTTCTATCTTCAATACCGGGATGCCAATCATAAAAGATGCAGTATAACTTTGAAAACCGCATCCGGGAAAAAAATAACAGAAGAACGTGAAGCTCGTGCGGCAGCTAAAAACTTTCTGGAACGCCAGCAAAAAATCCAGGAAATTGAAACACGAGAAGAATATCTGGAAAAACGTGCCAAGCTAAAAAAACTGAAAGCACGACTTACCATCACGCTTGAAGACGCTTTCGATCTTCATTTGCAAAAACCACATACACGAATCGCATCACAAAAAGTTCTGACAGTATCCAGACGGTATTGGGAAGATTTCGTCGCATTCCTTCAGGATCAATTCGAACTTAAAACGTTGGATCAAGTTGATCGAATACATGCGGAAGCCTATATCGCTTATATAAGAAAAAACGGTCGTTATGACGTTATGATACGCTATAACAAAGAAACTGCTCCCAGACGAAAACCATTCAAAAAGTACCAATATGGCGGACCATTGAGTAATACCACTTTGAATCGTTATCAGTCAGCTTGTAAAGCTGTTTTCACATTTCTTTCTACCGACCTAGGCTATACAATAGAAGAAAATCCGTTTTTTCATATTAAGCCACTCAAAATTGAACCAGTTGCCCGCGAAATTTTTTCTGATGAAGAATTGTCATTGATTTTCAAAAATCCACCGCCTTTAATGAAAGCTCTGTTTACTATTGGTATTTGTACAGGATTGCGGTTGGGGGATGTTGCGACTCTGTGTTGGAATGATATCGAAATTGATCAAAGAAATTCAGACGATATTCCCATTTTTTTCGGGAAAGAAATTCATCGGCTTACCCGCAAAACGAAAGCTTTAGTTCATATTCCAATTGAATATGAATTGGCCGATTTTCTTCAAGACCAATGGCTCATATCCGGCAATGAAGAATATGTAATTCCAGAAGCGGCAGAAATGTATTTAGGAAAGTCACACCCTCTGAACAATCGAATTTTGAGCTACATCAAATCACTTGGAATCGAAAAATGTCGCATCATTCCAGGACGGAAACGTAAACAAAGCGTTAAAGATTTTCATTCACTTCGCCATTGTTTTTGTTATTACGCAGGAATCCGTGGAGTTCCGTTGCCAATTGTGCAAAGTATCGTGGGGCATTTGACGCCGGCAATGACTAAGCATTATCAAAGTCACGCTGACCGAATAGCCAGAAAGCAAGGAATAGCACTTATGCGCGGGTTGATTTCCAAAGACGGTATTTCCCCGCAAACTCCGAAAAACACCTCGGATGTGTTGCGGGATCGAATCATTCAATTTGTACATACCGCTACGGAAATACAGATTCTCCAGTTGAATGTCATCATTGATAAACTTGCAAGCAACGAATTGACGATTGAAACAAACGAGAGTTGTCAGGATATTCCAGAACGGAAACTGATCACGACTAGCTAAAGGTGTCCAATAACGTTATCCAAACGCCTTTATATTCAAATATTCTTGTTTCGCAAAGTATTACAAAGTATAATGAAATTCCTAACCAACAAAAAGGAGGCATTATGCTAAAAGAAAAAACTGTCAAAACATTGGTGAAATTCGCTGGTCCGCTGGCCGAATGCGGCGTAATTTCGAACGAAGAACTCGATTATTTGAAAAGTATCAATCAACAGGTGAAACCACCGGTCGAGATTCAGGATTTGTTGACCTTGCAGGAAACTGCCCGAATTCTCAAGATTACGGTCAAGACAGTCTATGAACACATCAACAAGGGAGAATTGGAATTAGTAAAACTCGGACATCGAACGTCACGGATTACGGTCAAAAGCCTTCAGGAATTTATCCAGAAAAGCAAACGATATCCTAACAATCTATAACGACGTATATTTTTTACATTTTCAACCATTGTATTTCCTGTTCAATCAATTTTTTTAGCGAAAAAGATTGCCAATCGAGAAAAAATGTGATATTATATAAAAGGTAACTTAATTAATGGAAATACAATGGTAACATCAACAGACTGGTCGGAATTACTATGTATAGCACGGGAACAACCCCTTGTGTTGCATAACCGCCAGTCTTTTTGTATCTTTCCGAATGATATGGAACTTCCTTTATCCATTATAACTCTTAGCACCGCCCGCAATTTTGTCGCATATCAGATTCACCTTATCGTAGAGTTGTATTATCCATCGAGGGCGCATCCGACAAAGGACATTGCCAACTATCTTAATAATATAGCCCTTCTAATTAAACAGGGAGATAATCCGCGTTTATTTATCGTCAACAATACTCCGCTTTCTTCCCAGGATGCAAAAAAAGTCCTTACAGTAATAAAACAACTTCCCGTGCCTCCGGAAACCGTTTCCGAAAAAATCCATATTGTACATAATATGATTCGCCGTCTTATCGAACTTCTGGATTATCCGAGTGAACAAAGCATAATGCAATTGTATTGTCTTGCCATAGAATGGATGAAACTTCTCGGCACTGGAAAATTACAGCTTTTCGAAGTAAAAAAGCCATTGGAATATGCACAAATGCATTTGAGGCAGCACATTCGCAGAATTGACCATCACACAAGCCGAAGCATCGAATGGGGGCGGGAATATAATTCATATTACCGGAAATATTTATCTGAAGGTTTGTGTGACCAGACGGCCCGTTCCAAAGCTCGCGAGGATTTCTGCAGTGCTCATCCGGTACCGGTAACTGATGAAGAATTATTATGCGCTTACGCGGCACCCGGAGTATCAAGACAGTCCATTCGTAAATATCACCAGGTATTTCTTAAATTTCAAGCAAAAGGAGCTGGATAGACATTTATTCGAACAGTTATTAAAAAGACTTTACGGGGAACGCGGAATATGTTCATTAAATGAACATTCCGCGCTATTAATTAATAGAAAAATAACAAAATTAAAATGAACTGGAGGTTGCCATGAAAAAATTCATAAAACCGATAAAAAACATGACTGACCTGGTTCTCTGGGGGAAAAATCTTAAAGAAACAGCCCCGCTTCCGGTATATGCCTTTTACGTGGTAGGCTTGGATACCGGAATTAGCCCGCAATTTCTCTTGAATTTGAAATGGACAGATATAAAACTGGAAGAAACCGGATCGGAAATAAAAAAAATCGAACCTTATTTTGAAATTTACTGTGAATTAGCCGGGGAGAGCCGTAAAATATTTTTCAGTAATAGAAGTCTGGAAATTCTGAATCAACTTCGGGAAAAATATCCGGAAGACGTTTACATATTTCAGAGTCATGCGGTTAATGTCGGGGAAAAAATTCAGCCGTTCGCAATGTCGTCTATTGGGTATATCTTTAAAGAAGCAGCCAGGGACGCGAAAATAGAAGGAGCCGATGAAGTTTCCGCCGTTACCTTGCGTAAAAGCTTCGGTTATCATCATCTAGTAAATGGAGCCTGGTCCATTCATCAGCTCACCAGATATTTCGATCACAAATATACAGGAATTACCCGAAAGTACATCGACTTAAAAAACGAGAAGATCAATACGAAACAATTGCCGCGGAAACGGAGGAAATAATATTTTTCTGATCAATCGACAGGAACTTTCCTGCCTCCGGCGCTTTTGAACAGCCGATGAGCAATACTTGCGGCCAGCCATACTCCGATTGCCGGCAGCAATGACCTTTGCTCATAGATGGAGTTCTGTAAATAAATTGCAAGCGCCAATGAAAATCCGAGATACAGCCAGGTTATTACAGTCAATGGAACCCGGTTGATAACTTTATGTTTATGGCGTGGCTTTTTCCGGATTACATACCACAAAATTTCCAGCAAAACGGCAAGTGAAGCCCAAAAGGCGTCAAGTGCAAATCCCGCGAACCAGATAAGAATGGTAGCTGACGTAATGATCCCGATTTCAGGAACAGCCAGCAAAAAACAATCCTGTTCGGAATAGATAAGATATAATCCAAACGCGACAAGCGTTGAACTAAGCATGAAAACAGCGAATATAAGCCAGTCATACCAATAAAAGCGAAAAGGACTGCCGGTATCTTTGTTGCCGACTTTTGGAACGGCAGGGCAATGCCGTTCCAGGCGTGCACCGCAAATCCGATGGCATTTCTGATCAATCGCGCCCCGGACAAAAACATCGCCATTTTTGAGTACACGCCCTGACTGCCAGTAAATATAACCGACCCGGCATTGTCCCCGTGGTCCCCCGGTCTGAAGCGTGGTAAACTGAACGATATCAACTTTGTAGTCTTTTTGCTCGGACCAGCCCTCGGAATAATTATCCGACTTGTTGTAATCACCTTTCAAGCTGCCGGATTTGCTGTCGCCAATATTCCGGCTGCGGCGGCGCAGGACTTCCTGGCCGATACTGTCGGCGGCCCATTTATTGGTGGTATGGTCTCCGTTCTGACAGAAAATTTTTGTTCCCAGATTACCCAGGAGCGAGTTCGCTTTTTCCTTGCCGTAACCATCATACAAATTGTCGAGATTCTGCGTGGCATAAACCGTAAGGGTTCGGGATGAACGGGCGGTAGTCTGAAATTTCTGGTCGTATTCCAGTGCAAAAAACTGGCATTCGTCACCCCACAAAAACACGGGAAGTGCATCTGGATCGCAAATATCTTCACGGCGTTCGATCATTTTTTCGAAACAGAGTTTGATAATCGCGGCAGTCATCTGACCGAC
>JBAYCO010000059.1:0-12418 GCA_041668685.1 Victivallaceae bacterium
GCCTTCAGGTACGTGTCCGGTCGCTAAAGCTTCCCTAAGCGCCGCCTGAAGGCGGAACTACAAACGCATAATTATTTTTTATTAAATTTCAAGTGCAACTATACACTACCGCCTTACTGTCAATGTCGGATTCTTTTTACTGAATAGTTTGAGAAAACTTAAAGTCCAGCATTTCCCGGTCACTTAACGTGATGAATTCCGCAAATTGCGGAGAGCTTTTTCCCCACATCATAGTCGCGTATTCGAGAAATTTCGAACGTTTGAAAAAATCGGGGTTTTCTTTGGCGGTTTCCTGTAAAGTTTTGAAAAAACATTGCCGTCCTTTTTCCGCGGTTATCCGGTGTTTTTCCGGTTTTTGTAAATTTTGAATCAGAAAAGGGTTCTGGAGTATGCCGCGAGCAATCATTGCTCCGGCGCAGCCGGTTTCCAGTATTTTTTGTGCGTCAGTACAGAGAAATACGTCGCCGCTGCCGATTACCGGAACCGTTCCGGCTAAAGCCGTAATCCGGCGCAAACGCTCAAGGCCGTCCGGAACGGCTGCATAATTCTCTTCGACGGTGCGGAAATGCACCCCGATAAAATCAAGGATTCCGGTACTTGTCAAAGCCGGTACGATCTTTTCGCTTTCACGCCGGTCTTCGAAGCCGCAGCGGATTTTCACGCTTATCGAAGTATCCGGTAAAGTATTTTTTATTTCCGACAATATCCCGGTCATCAAGTCAATGTCGCGCAGCATCGCCCCTCCGGCGCCGCTCTTGAGTACTTGTCGGCTCGGGCAGGCAAAATTCAAATTTATTCCCCGTGCGCCGCAATTTATCATTTGGCCGGCGGCGCCGGCCAGCAGTACGGCGTCCGTACCCATCAGTTGGGCAATTACCGGCAGTCCGGCTTCCATATACGGCTGAAGAAACTTCTGCAACTTTGCCGGTTTGGGGATACTGGTGGTGATCCGGTAGTAAGGAGTCAGCCAGGCGCGGGTTAAATTCAGTTTATGAAAGACGCGGCAGAACAACAGGGTCATAACCCCTTCCATCGGACCGGGGAAGAAGCGTGGAAATTCCAGACCGGATTTGAAAACTACAAAATTACTGTCGCCGCCGTCCGGTCTCAATTTCTTTTTCTCAATTTTTCCAGCAGGTTTTGGCGTAGACGTTTTATGAGGTCATTTATCTCTGTCTTCTCAAAACCCATTTTGGAACCGACGGAATAAAGCAGTTCCCATTCTTTGGGACTTATTTTGCCGTCCGCCAGACACATTGTCGCCATGGCGTTGAGATATGCCTTGCCTAAAGTCCTGTCATCGGGAATTTCCGGTTTCAGCGTACCGTCCGCGACCGACTTTATGATCAATTCGAGCCGCGGTTCTGAAACGTTCCTGGCGGTTGCGAATTCTGAAAGCAGGGTGCGCTCGGCAGGATCTATTTTGCCGTCCGCCAGCATCATTGCCGCCGCTCCTGATATGACCAGTTCGCCGTCCGGAGCCGGAATTAAAGCGCCGTTAACAGAGTTGAGGTGATCAACATATATTGATTCTTCTTCCGCTATTGCCGGGAAACCTGAGAAAATCCTTATGTCGTGCAGGACCCAGTCCACGCTTCCGTCGTTTAACGGGGTATGGCAGTATTCGCAATACGGCTTATTGCTGTTTACTTCCGGGGCTCCGCAGTTGGGGCAGTGGACGCTGGTCAGGATATTTTTATCAGACGACTTGACGCCTTTGGCGCGTTCAAGAACTATTTCATGCTGATACAGCCGTGAAGCTTCAAATTCCGGAGCCAGGAAGCCGGGCACCTTCGCGGTGACTTTATGCCCTGACCAGCGAATCAGGATACGCAGAAAATCGTTATTGGCGCTTTCATCGGAAATGACATTGAGCAATTCCACACAGCCGACCGCAACGTCGGCAAAAAAACGATGTTTGCCGTCCGGCAGAGGTTTGAAATCATCACGGTTGGTATGCAGGTATTCCGGCGCGGCCAGTTTTACCAGATATTTGGCGTCGCTGAAAAACTGTGCCGCGATATGGCGAAAAAATATTGCCGAGGCGCGATCCTCGATATGGCTGACGCTGAAAGCCGGGTCGGTTTGACATATTGCCGCCAGGCCCGGAATATTGCGCGGAACCCGGACCGTGTATTCAGACTCCTGGGTTATTTCGGTCAGAACCCAGTCATATTCGCCGGAATTAACTATTGCCTTGCAGGACGGGCATTCTATTTTGTCCTGGAGCTCCAGAGGATTGCCGCAGTTCGGACAGCAGTTTTCCAGCAGGCCGGGTTCGGTCTTGGTTTTCGCTCCGGGACGGCGCAGCAATGTCCAGAATTCGACAAAAACTTCCGGGGCGGAACCGCCCATGCACTCATTGTTTTCAGTATTTATGAAAAGGTCAATGGCCTCCGCGGTAATTTTTATATCGACGGAATCGAAAAAATCATCACTGCTGACGGAAACGATTTCACAGTCGAGCACTTGCATATCGGACATGGAATTTCTTATTTTTGACGCCTGGTACATCTGCAACTGCAACGAAAAACGTTCAAAAATACCGTCAGAGATAAAAGCCCTTGCTTTTGCCATGTCCATCTCGGACCAGGCGTTTTGGATCAGGATAAAAGCGTTTTTTACCCGTTCGCACAATCCTTCGGCCGTGAAATCCGGGTCGCGTTCAAGCAATTTGGCAAGGCTGTTTTTCAAAGCGCCCGGAGCCTGACGCTGCAGACCGCGCCGGATAAGATTATTCTGGTAGGAATAATTTGCTTTGTTGCCGCCGAGGAAGAAAAACAACAATATCAGCAGTATTACCGGGATACTGATATAGGGGTACTGAAAAATCAGGATGAAAAGTAAAGTCCCGCTACCGCCGCCGTTGCCGCGTCCGAAACCGCTGCCGCTGAAACCGCCGCCGCTGAAGCCACCGCCGCCACCGCTGAAACCTCCTCCTCCTCCGCTGAAGCCTCCGCCGCCGCCGGCACGAGCCAGAATGGTGTTACATATCAACAAAGCTAGAAAAAACAGGAGGAAAATGCAAACTTTACGATGGCGCTTCAGAAAGTTGAACACGGCTAACTCCTTTAATTTAAAGGTTTTATTTCTAAAAATAAAACTAAACTAGTGAATATTCCATGATGTTTCCAGTCGCGAGAGCAGCCTTGCTCCGCGACAAACAGCCGTAGATTTCACTGAAATCATTGGTTTTGGATGCCGGAACAAGGCTGCTCCTGGCACTACTTTCTATTAAATTTCACATGCAACTGGACACTAGTGTTAAATCAAACGTCTAATGTCGCTTACGCCCCTGGCGACAGGGGCGGCTACATCATTTATCTTTTACCTGCGTTTCCCGATGTAGCCACGGCTGTTCCCGGCCGTGCTATGGGTCAACCGATGATTGACTTAGCGCTAGATGCCGATATCTGACAGCATCATACATAAACGGTTTACCACCTGGACGAGTTTGGGGTGGGATGCCTCAAACTCTTCAACTGTTCCTTGCAGACTGTCTATACTTTTCTGTAAATCTTCCTGTTTTTCGGGCGAATCAAGTACTTTACTCGTTGAAAACCCGGTCTGCTCCGCTATGTCGTGAGCCGTTTCCGGGTGAATATCCTTCAAGCTGCTTAATTCCGTTTTCAAACTGCGCATCAGATCAAGCAGATCTTCTTTTATTTTGGCGTCTATCTGGGACGTCGCCTGTATCTTTTTTTCAATCGCTTCTATTTTTTTTAAAGACATGTCAGAATCTCCTGATTTAAAGTTAAAGTATAGGAAACCGCATTAATATGCAAGTTTAAAGATAAATAATCTAAAATTTTTATTAAAAAAACAAATCGCTATTGACAACGCCAACGATGGCGTTTATAATATATGCCAACGATGGCGTTAAAAAACGGAAACACAAATGATAACACAAATAACCCTGAAAGAACTTGCTGAACGGGCGCATACTTCAATTCGTTCGGTCAACCGCGCGTTGAAAGGTGAAAGCGGCATCGGCGAAAGCCGGCGCGCGGCAATTCTGAAGCTTGCCTCGGAATTGGGCTATGTTCCCAACGTGGCGGCGCGCAATTTGCGTCTGCGGCGCAGTAATTTTGTGGGGGTACTGAGCAATAGTCACGGGAATAATATTCATTTGCGAAAGTTTTACGAGCTTGTCCGGAAACTGGAGGAACATGCCTATTTCCCGTTGTTGAGCATGGCTCCGGAAAATTCCGAAAGCGCCTCCCGGATGTTCAGGGAATGGGCGGGATTTGTAAATTATGTCGTTGTCCTGGGAGGACTGAGACCGCAGGTGCTGGAAGAATTTGAAAAAATGCCGCAGCACTTCATTTTGGTTGATAATGAGATTGATACGAAAAATTGCAGTCGCCTGCTGATTGACCGCTCCACTGGTATAAAAGACGGCATCCTGCATCTGGCCAGGAACGGCCGTGTCAAGCTTGCCCGGTGTGGCAATATCCTTTCACGGGAAGCCGGTTTGAGGAAAGCTTTTGAAGAACTGCCGGAAGGCAGGAAGCTTGATTTCGTCTATTTTAAGTCCAAGGCGGATTTTGAAGACGGCTGGGCAATTGGGGATGAACTCATGGCAAGCGGCGCTGATGCGGTTTTTTTTGACACGGACAGGATGGCCCTTGGTTTTTTGAAATACGCATGGAAGAACCGGATAAGAATACCCGAAGATATTTCGGTGATCGGTTTTGATGATGATCCTATGGATACGCAGGCTTGCCCGGCTCTAAGTACGGTTGCCCATCCCATAGAAGAAATAAATGATAAAATTATCGAGTTAATAGAACAAAACGCCGAAAATGGCGGTGATTTTGTTTTCACAACTAAATTTATAAATCGCGAAAGCACTTAAAAAATAGTCGGAGGTAAAACCATGACTATGAAAAAGTATGTTTTAGTCGGAACCGGTGGTCGTTGTGCGATGTACATCAACGCCCTGATCAAAGATTTCAATGATTGCGGCGAACTGGTCGCTATCTGCGATACGAACCAGACCAGAATGAATTACTGGAAAAACTATATCAGGGAAAACGGCGGAAGCGCTGATATAAAAACCTATAAGGCCGCTGACTTTGACAAGATGATCGCCGAACAGAAACCGCAGAAGGTTATCGTGACCAGCATGGACAGAACCCATCATAAGTATATTTGCCGGGCTATGGAACTTGGTTGCGACGTTATTTCGGAAAAACCGATGACGGTCGATGCCGAAAAATGCCAACAGATAATCGATACCGTGAAAAGAACCGGTCGGGACCTGATCGTTACCTTCAATTACCGTTATTCCCCCCGCAATACCAAGATCAAGGAAATTATCAAAAGCGGTATCGTCGGCGATATTACCAGTGTTCATTTTGAATGGCTGCTGGATACGTCCCACGGCGCTGATTATTTCCGACGCTGGCACCGGGATAAACGCAACAGCGGCGGCCTGATGGTTCACAAGGCGACTCACCACTTCGACCTTGTCAACTGGTGGATAGATTCCGAACCGCAAACTGTTTTCGCCATGGGGGATTTGAAATTCTACGGCAAGGAAAATGCCGAAAACCGCGGCGTTACGGAGTTTTACGCCAGGTCCCGCGACAGTAAAACCGCTGAAAAGGATCCGTTCGCACTGAAAGTAACAGAAAAAGACGAACGTATTCTAGGGCTTTATTACAATGCTGAACATGAAGACAATTATTACCGCGACCAGAGTGTTTTCGGGGACGGTATCAGCATTGAGGACAATATGGCGGTGATGGTGCGTTACGCCAATAAAGTAGTGATGAGCTATTCGTTGAACGCCCATAGTCCCTGGGAAGGTTATCGCGTCTGTTTCAACGGCACGAAAGGACGGCTGGAGTTCAACGTTGTCGAGAAATCTTATGTCAGCGGCGGCCATGAAGACTTCAACCAGCCCGGAATGCGCGAACTTGAAGGCGAAAAAAAGGAATTGATACCTGAAATTATTTTCCAGGCGCACTGGGGTAAACCCCGGGTTATCGAGTACGTGCAAGGCGATAAAGGCGGGCATGGCGGCGGCGATGTGCGTCTCCTGGAACATATTTTCAAAGGCGTGAAAAATGATCCGCTGGGACATGCCGCCGGTTATATTGACGGCGCCAGGTCCATACTTACCGGGATTGCCGCCAATAAATCCATGGCGACGGGTATGCCTGTTGTCGTAAAGGAACTGGTTGACCTGAAATAGCCGTTGCCGGGTAACAAAACTCCCGGCAAACAAGTGTATACCGGTTTTAACTGGAGAACAATTTGCCTTTGGCTGCTCTTACCATATCCCGGTATTCCCGCGGCGAATAACCGCTGGCGGATTTGAAGGCGCGGCTGAAATGGAACTGATCGGAAAAACCATATTCAGCCGCTATTTCATTTATCCTTGTATTGGTGTCGGCAAGCAGGCGGCTGATTTCCAGAAAGCGCAGTTGCTGGATGTATTTCCGGGGAGAAAGCCCGAAAATAGTTTTGAACTTATGGCAGAAGCGCGAAAGAGAAAGGTGCGTCAACTTTGCCAGATCCCGGTTGGAAATTTTTTGGCGGCGGTTTTTATTTATATAATTGATTATCGGCAGGAATTCTTCGATGGCGGCGAATTTCCTGCCGCTGTCTGTTTTGGGAACGGCGCAGGTCAGAATTAAATCAAGCATCTGAAAACAAAGCTTTTTACGTTTTATAAGGGAGCGAAGCGGGTCGTTATCCTTTTGGGTTTCCAGCATATGCAGGTCTTGGTTTATCGACAATATTTCCGCGCTGACCGCCGGGTCAAAAACGTATGGAATTTCAAAAAAGTCCAGCAGATCCAGGCTGCCGAAGATATTGAAATTCATTCTGCTCCACAAAATAGCAACTTCCTCTTTGCCTGAAAACATTGTTTTTCCAGGCGTCTCCCTGGGTATGTAGCACGCGATCAGTTCATTGCGTTTAATTTTTACCGTTTTATCTTTAAGTTTCAAAATAGATTCGACCCCGCCTTTTTCCACAACGGAGAACAGGGAATAAAAACTGCTGCGGAACTTACTTTCATAATTGCCATCAAGATATTTAATGCCGCAAGCCTCAAATTCAATATTGACGCTTTCTTCTATGTATTTATATATTTTTGAGTATAAATTTTTCATATAGCAGCAATATATGGCATTAAAACAGCATTTTCAAGCATGGCATTTATGAGAAAAATGCATTATTATTATACTGTGCCTGATTTTATGGAAACTGATCAAGGAGCGTAAACAATGATTATAGATATCCATGTTCACTGTCACAAAAAACGTCTTCCGGGGATTTGCCGGGCGAACGGTTCGCAATATCCTGCGCCGGAACAATTAATTGCCGCGATGGATGCGGATGGAATTGATATGGCCGTCCTTATGTGTTGTGTGAGTCCTGAATGCCGGAATACGCTGGTTGCCCCGGAAGAAGTTTTGGAGATTTGCGCCGAATATCCTGACCGTTTTATCCCGTTCTGCGACTTTGATCCGCGCAACCGCCGCAATGATGAATCCTCGGATTTCAGGCCGTTGTTGCGGGCGTATATTGAAGCCGGCTGCCGGGGGGTGGGCGAGTATTTTCCCTCTCTCCCGCTTGATGACCCGTTGAATATGAATTTTTTCGGTCAAGTTGAGGAATGCGGTGTTCCATTATTATTTCACCTCGCCCATAACCCCAGAGGCACGTACGGTTGTCTTGACGAACCGGGATTGCCGCGCCTGGAAAAAGTACTGAAAACTTTTCCGGACTTGGTTCTATTAGGGCATTCCCCGGTTTTCTGGAACGAAATAAATAATAAGGTGGAGAATCCGGAGCCTGGAAGGCTTATCGAACTGATGCGTAAATATCCTAATCTTTGCGGCGATCTTTCAGCCGGAAGCGGTTATAATGCCATTAGCCGTGATCCCGAATTAGGCTGTCGATTCATGGAAGAATTTCAGGACAGGCTTTACTTTGGAACGGATATTGCGTCCGTTAATCAGAATAACCCGATAGTGGAGTATTTCCGTAAAATTAAACAGGAACACCTGATCGCAACCGCCGCTTATGAAAAAATAACCTGGCGGAACGCGGCAAAATTACTTAAGCTGCAAATTGTATGACAAAGGAAAATTTTTATGAACCGAAACGTCATTATTCGAAACGTTGACTATCTTGATTCCGAAACGCAAAAAATAAAGAAAAACTTCAGTATCCTGATCAAGGACGGTAAAATAGAAAAGATAACTAAAAAAGATATTGTTCCGCCGGAATCCTGCGAAACTGTTGACGGGCGCGGAAAATTCCTTATTCCCGGCCTGATAAATCTCCACAGCCATCCGCAACGCCGCCATCTGAGCCGCGCTGAAAGTGCTGGCCCATTCCGTTTCGGGGCGGCGGCAATAGAGGATCTGCCGGATACCTGGAGATTAGCTTATGCGATCAAAAACGTCTGGACGGAAATGCTTCTGGAAGGCGTTACGACGGTCAGGGCTGCCGGATCGAAAAACTTTTTGAATATTGAACTCCGGGATATTTTCAGGGCGGGTATCATGCAAGGCCCGCGGATCATCGCGACCGGCCCGATAATTTCGACCACAGGCGGACATGTGACCGTAGGCATAAATGGAGCAATGGAAGCCGACGGGGTCGACGGTGTCCGTAAGACGGTCAGGATGGTTTTAAAACGGGACGCCGACTGGATAAAATTATGCGTTACCGGCGGTTTGTCCGGAATCCATAAAGGCGAGCATCCTTCCATGGTGCAGTTTACATATGACGAAGTCGCGGCCGCGACAGACGAAGCGCATCGCAAAAACCGGAAAGTAATGGTGCATTGCATGGCGTCCGAAGCCGCGAAAATGGCGATTCGCGCCGGTGTGGACTGTATTGAACACGGCAATCTGCTTTCGGATGAGGTTATTGAACTGATGAAAGAGAAAAATATAACTTTCGTCCCGACCATGTCCGGTATCTATAAAGTTTATAAGCGGGAACATGACGCGGGAAATGAGAGAGTCGCCGGTTTACTGAAAACGGTTGTATTCCCCCAGAAGGAAGTAGTGCGGAAAGCGGTGCGGGCCGGTTTGCTTATCGGCGCCGGTACTGATACCCTGGGCAATATTATCGATGAAATAAAGATGCTGGCTGATTGCGGCCTGACTAACGCCCAGGCTTTGGCGGCGGCAACTATTGACGCGGCAAAAATATTGGATATGGACTCGGAGATCGGCAGTATCCGGACGGGTAAAATTGCGGATCTGGCGCTTCTGAATGCGGATCCGCTCAAGGATCTTGACGGTTTGAAAGATATATCGAAAGTAATTTTAAAAGGAAAAATTTTTAATCCGGGATTAATTGAAATATGGAAATAATCAGAAAAGAAGTAAACGAAAGGATGAGCCGTATCGTAATTCACAATAATGTGGTTTACTTATGCGGCCAGGTGGGAGATAAAGAAATTCCATGCGTAAAAAAACAGGCGGCTGTTATGCTGGAAAAGGTTGAAAAACTTCTATTTTCAGCGGGAAGCGGCAAGGATAAAATTCTTTCAGCGACGGTTTATCTGAAAAACATGGAGGATTTCGATAAATTCAATACAGTCTGGAACGCGTGGCTAAATCCGGGATGCGCTCCCGCAAGGGCATGTGTGCAGGCGGCGATGTCCAGCGAAAAATACCTGGTGGAAATAAGTGTGGTCGCCGCCGTTTGATCCGGACAGGAGTCTGACTTTGTAAAGTTCGCTAAAAGTTATGTAAGTGCTGAATTTTATTTTAAAATGCAAATAAAAATTTATCAAGGCGTGCCTGTTGTCTTTTGCACTGAAAAAGGTGCCTTTCTGCGGGGAAGCTCCTTTCGGACGCATTCCCCGCAGAGCGGCAGTTAAGCTTGCTGAGCAAGCTTATGTTAAATTATTTATCATTCTCCTCCAGATGATAAATAATTGTTCAAGTAACGTTTCTCCCCTTCATAATACCGTCTCAACACTTAGATGCATTCTAAAAAGTTAAGTGCTATTTTAACTAAGTATATAAGATGTTATATAAAAATGCAAATTTTTTTCTGATAAAAAAACTTAAATTTTCTCATTTTTTATTTGTTTGAGTTCAAGTTCTCTTTCGTTTCGCCTGGTTTTATTGCTGTATTTCTAAGTTTCGGAACCGGATATTATATATTTACACGCTTCCGCGAAATTATAAAAAAGCTGCTTTAGCTGGACTTTTGCAATTGTTTCACTATATTAGAAACGGATTTTAGTTTTATGGGAATTTGTTATTTTGACAGGATAAACAGGATAATACAGGATAAAAAGTGGTTTTAGTAGCGCCGTGTCTCGATGAGACCGGCGAGATGCAACGTTGACAGGCTGCATAATGTTACTCTTTGCCGCTTTCATCGAAAGCCGGCCTACTTGAAAATTCCCAGCATAGCCGGTTGAGTTCAGTTAATAATTTCACCGTTTAATATGCGGATTAAAACAAAATGAAGTTGCTGGAAGTTGAAGATCTATCAATTGATTTCAAAAATGCCGACAGTTGGGCTTCTGTCGTCAGTAATGTGTCGTTTGAATTGAAGCGCGGCGAGATAATGGCGCTTGTCGGCGAAAGCGGTTGCGGAAAGAGCGTTACCTGTATGGCCCTGACGAAACTTCTGCCGTCTCCGCCCGCTCGTTACCGTTGTTCCTCCATGAAATTCACGCATCGCGGCCAGGTCTGTAACCCTTTGACGATTTCTAAACGTCGGCTTCGCGGGATTCGCGGCGGCGGCATCGCTTATATCTTTCAGGAGCCTTCTGTAACCTTGAACCCGGTTTACCGGATCGGCGACCAGATTGCCGAGGCGATCACGCTTCACCGCCCGGAAGTGACGGATATAGAACAGGAAGTTGTTGAGCAACTGCGCCGCGTCGGTATTCCCGCGCCTGAGGAAAGGGCGAAAGCTTATCCCCATGAGTTGAGCGGCGGCATGCAGCAGCGGGTTATGATTGCCATGGCGCTTGCCTGTGAACCGGAACTGTTGATCGCCGACGAACCCACCACCGCGCTTGACGTTACTATTCAGGCCCAGATTCTCGAACTTTTGACTGAAATCAGGGATACCCGTTCAATGACCATTTTGCTGGTTACCCATAACCTCGGAATAGTTGCGCAAATGGCGGATCGGGTGGTTGTGATGTATGCCGGGCATACTGTTGAATCGGCTGCGGGAAATGATTTGTTTGTCAAACCCCGGCATCCGTACACCCGTGCGTTGCTCAACGCCGTCCCGAAACCCGGCAACGAGGGCAGGGAACTCCAGACGATTCCCGGAAACGTACCGAGTCCGGCCAACTACCCGCGCGGCTGTCGTTTCTATGGACGTTGTGAGCATTGCGCTTCCCTGCCGGAGGAAAAGCAGGAAGTCTGTAAAAATAAAATACCTCCATGGGAGGAAGTTGGAGCGGGGCGTTATTGCCGCTGCTGGTATAAGTTGTGAGTTGCCGGTCTGGCGACCGGCGCTCCCGGCTATTACCTTGTGAAGCATGTTTGTAGTCCCGCCTTCAGGCGGAAAAATTTGTAATTAGATTAACGGTTGGTTTGATATGAAAAAATCACTTGTGCCTTTAATAATACTGTTGTCATTTATTGTCCTGTTGACCGCCATTATAGTCAATACCAGGCCGGAAATGAGAAATCCTGCGGCAACTGGTTCCGTTCCCGGCCAGCCCGGCGTGATCAAACTGAATAAAATAAAACCGGTTGAGATCATTCAAGCTGAAAACAAGGTAAAAAGCGATGAAATGTCCGATGAAAAGATTCTTAATATGCTTCTTCAGGCGTATTCCGAACTTGATAACGGGAAAATAAACGAAGCTGAAAACAAAGTTAAAACCGTTCTCGTGTTTCAGCCGGATAACGGCGAAGCTCTTTCCCTGCTTGGTAAGATATATTACCTGAAACATGACTATAAAAGAGCTGAAATGATATTCGGCCGGCAGGTGAATCTCAACCGCAAATCCGCGACTGCCTATAATAATCTCGGTCAGGTTCTGCTTAAACAGAAAAAGTATGACCGTGCGGCTTTGCGTTTTCAGGTAGCGCAGGAGCTTGATCCCGAATCCGGGCTTATCGCCTTGAATCTGGCGGGAGCCTATTCCAAACTGGGAAAAAAAGAGAAGGCGCTCGCATCCTTTAAAAAAGCTTTCAGGATACTGGGACCGAGGGTGATTACGGTTGCCAGCCATCCCGCGCTTGACAATATCCGGGACGAAAAGGAATTCAAGGATATTTTAAAAAAGGCCTATGCGGAATTGACGGAGAAACATAAAAAGGCCGCTCCGGAAAATAAAAAACCACGCCCAGAGGACGTGGTATTGCCTTAAACTCCCCATAGGGGAGCGGGAAACGTTAACATAGAAGGAAACGGTTAATAATGTAGCTCAAGCGTCTCGCTTGAGTCATAA
>JBAYCO010000060.1:0-12370 GCA_041668685.1 Victivallaceae bacterium
AATAGATATTGTTGATAAGTTATAGTAAAAAAGTAATGCCGTGAGGAGATCCGTTTGCCAATCTTCTCACGACATCGGTATAAGAAGACCAGCGGAAGGTAATAGGCCTTTCGCTGGCCACCACCACGTGTACCAGCTATCCGCTGGTCTCCAAGTCGGAGACCAATCGCCGGAAGCTGGTAACTTCACTACAAGGGCGGCCGCGCCTATTACACGACATCAATAAAATACACCTCCCAAAACCATAATCAAACGAAAAACTTAATACACGGCTCAAGCCGTCCACTTAAAAAACGCCAGAGACACCATTTTACCTGTTATTTTGAGGAGAGAGACGCGCCCGGCAGCATTCCACAGGCAATCGGATCCGCATAAAATACGGCTCAAGCCGTATATTACCCCAAGCCAAGCTCCAGCCCGGAAAAATCACTCGCCCCCGCCTCCTTTTTTCGTGTTTTTTTGTGAATTTTGCAACCGGATTTATGCAGAATTTCCCTATATAAACATATTTCACAGAGTGAAAAACGGTGAAATTTTGTAATTTCAAGAAATTATAAAATTACAAAAGAAATATAAATTTATAGTGATAATCGAAATGAAAATTACAAAAAAATTACAAAAAAAGAACTATTTCAGAATTAAAAAATTTAATATTTTGGCGTTTTTAAGGTGAAAAAAAGTGGTACCCCGGACAGGATTCGAACCTGTGACAACCTGATTAGAAGTCAGGTGCTCTATCCTCTGAGCTACCGGGGCTTTTGCTGAAGCTAAATATGCTTGCTTTTTGAGGAATTTCAATAGTTGATAACGCTTTTTTAAGCTAAATCGATGCGGTGATGATTCGACAAAGGTTTCTCCCGCTTAAAAATAACAGCTTTTATCCTTTGGCAACTGGTTATTTCTTTTTTAACGGGTTAAGTTAAAAAAGATTGCGATTTTAACACAAAACTAACAATTCGCTTATCTGATTCTAAACTTCGGGCAATATTATTAGAGTAGTATTAGATCGCTTTATAACCACATAGGAAACAAAGCATATGGCTAAAGAAAAAATATTGATCGTTGAAGATGAAGAAGATATTCAGGAACTCATCCGTTACAACCTGGAAAAAGAAGGCTTTTGCAATCTTCAGGTAGTTGACAGCGGAGAAGGTGCGCTCGAAACGCTGAAAACCTTTTCGCCCGACTTAATCCTGCTGGACCTGATGCTTCCCGGTATGGACGGGCTTGCCTTGTGCCGTCAGCTAAAAAGTGTCCCGGACACTGCCGCAATCCCGATAATCATGCTTACCGCGAAAAGTGAAGAAACCGATATTATAATCGGCCTTGAAATGGGCGCTGACGATTATATCGCTAAGCCTTTCAGTAACAAAGTACTGGTCGCGAGAATAAAATCCGTACTCCGCCGCCGGAAGCAAAACCTCGCTGACGATGATGCCGCCGGGGTTCTCAAAAGGGGCGGACTGGTGATGAACCGGGGTAAACGCGAAGTTACCCTGAACGGCAGCGCTGTCATTATGACTTTTTCGGAATTTGAAATACTTTACATGCTTGCCCGGCGTCCCGGCTGGGTATTCACCCGCAACCAGATAGTAAATGAGGTGAAAGGCGACGACTATCCGGTTACTGAACGCGCTATCGACGTTCAGATTGTCGGGCTTCGCAAAAAACTTAAAGGCGCTGAGGATATGATCGAAACCGTTCGCGGCGTGGGCTACCGTTTTAAAAATGACTGACGGAACATATTTATGAAAAAAGACTCTCTGCAATTTTTCCCGCTACTGGTTTTACTGCTGGCTTTGGCTCTTGTCGCCTTTATCTGGCACCAATCCAGATCTTTCGAGGCAATGTACCTGGAACACGTGGAAAAGGAACTTCTCATCCGCACTTTGTTGTTGAAACCGGATTTCGAAAAACTTTTACCCCAGTCAGACACTAAGGCTTTGAATGAATTCTGCAAAATTATGGATAAAAATATCGATACCCGGATAACGGTTATCGACCGCAAGGGAGAAGTTTTATGCGATTCGCGCGGGCAGGCGGATTTGATGGCTCCGCATTTGACTAAAGACCGCAGGGAAATCATAAACGCCTTTAAAGGGCAGGGTTCTACTTCAATACGCAACAGTTCAACGCTTTCGACCAGAATGATCTATGCCGCGGTTCCCGTAAGGTGCGGTTCCCATGCCTATGTCCTCCGCACCGCCATGTCGATTGCCCAGATTGACGAAATCCTGGTGCGCGTACGGCATGATATTCTGTTTTTCGGCTTGCTGGTAGCACTCGCGGCCTCAATACTGAGTTATTTTGTCGTTAACAGTATCAGAACCCCGATTAAGGATTTGCGGGTCAGTGCGGCGCGGATTGCCGGCGGCGATCTGGACACCACACTGCCGATTCCGCCGCAGGGAGCCATTCACGATCTTGCTTTATCCCTGAACAATATGGCGGAACAGCTTAAGAAACGTTTGGAACAGGTTTCGATGGAAAAGAAAAAGAGGGACGCCATTTTTGCCGGGATGACCGAAGGCGTTATCGCATTGGATATGTCGGGCAACATCCTCGACATAAACCGCGCGGCGATTCAGATACTGGAACTTCCCCAGAACGCCGTCGGACTGCCTTTTTATACTTTGATCGAAAATGAAGATCTTCGCGAACTTATTGAAAAGATAATCAGCAACAAAGAGCGGGAAGAAAGCGAATTGACGCTGCATATGGTCAAACCCCGCTATGTTCGTGTTCGCGGCGCCGCGTTGTCAAGAAGGGGGAATATTTTTGGTGCGGTAATTGTTATTTCCGACATAACCCAAATTAAAAAGCTTGAAAATTTCCGTCATGATTTCATCGCCGACGTTTCACATGAGATCAAAACCCCGCTGACCGCAATCCGCGGCGCGGTCGAAACCCTTGCGGAAGGCGCGATCAAAGAACCGGAAAACGCCGAAAAATTCATGCAGATCATCACCAAGCATTCAGACCGCCTGAATTCTCTGGTGCAGGACATATTGAGTCTTTCGAGCCTGGAACTGAAAACCGGCAGCAGGGAAAAAGACTTTGCCGCTTTGAAAATCGCCTCGGTATTGAATACCGCCTGTGAAATCTGCCAGGAGCGCGCCGCCAATAAAAACGTACAGATCAAGACTTCCCAGAAAGACAAGGATTGTCAAATCGAAGGTGACTGTCAACTGTTGGAACAAGCTTTGATCAACCTGACCGACAATGCCATAAAGTACAGCGAACCGGGAGCAACGGTGGAAATTTCCGCTGTCCGGGAAGATGAATTTGTGGTAATCAAGGTGAAAGACAACGGTCCCGGAATCGCAAAGGAACATTTGGCGCGGCTCTTTGAGCGTTTTTACCGGGTGGACAAGGCGCGCAGCCGGAAACTTGGCGGCACCGGGCTTGGATTGGCGATAGTCAAGCATATCGCCCAGCTCCACGGCGGCAGCATCAGCGTTGAAAGCGAACTTGGGCAAGGAAGCATTTTCACTCTTCGCGTCCCGATAAAACAAAGTTAAACCTGAAAAAACATTTGAAATTATAATTGATTATTAAAGATTTTTTGTTTTTTAGTAAATAAGAGTGTTTTTCCGGTTGAACGTTACAACTTTTCCGCTTCCGGCTGATTCATAGACAGCATTGATGAAACGAATTGAACGCAGGCCTTCTTCGCCGGGAAGAGATAATACCTGGGAACCGTTCAGAATTGCTTCAGACAGTTCTTCTATTTGTTGACAATGCCCCTGACTGCTGATGCTTGCCGGGTCTGAAGTGCCGCCTCCGGGAAATGATCCGGAGACTTCAGTGTTGCCGTCCTGTAAATCCCAACGGATTATTTTACCGTCTTCAAGTACTACACTGCCGCGTTCGCCGGTAATTTCCAGACGACGCGGAAAAGGCGGATTGCAGGAAGTGCTCGCTTCAATAGTTCCGAGCGAACCATTCGGCCAGCGGACTGAAACGACTGCGTTGTCTTCCACTTCAATTCCCGTATGGGTTAATGTCCCGGTAAAAGCGCACACTTCAACCGGATTTCCATTGAGGTATAATAAAAGATCAAGATCATGAATTCCCTGAGTCATCAAAGCTCCGCCGCCGGCTATCGCCCAGGCGCCGCGCCACGCCACGGAATCATAATATTCCTGCGAACGGAACCATTTTATTCTGGCTGATATGTGAATGATTTTGCCGAACAGGCCCTTGGAGAGCACCCGCTTGATTTTTTGTATTTCAGGAGAAAGACGAAGTTGAAAAACCGTCGAAAGCAGTACCTTATTCCTGCGGCAGGCATTAATGATGGATTCAGCCTTTTCTATATTTATATCAAGCGGCTTTTCACAGAGGATATGCTTTCCGGCGTTGGCGGCCGGAATTGCGATTTCGGCATGCAGACCGGACGGGACGGCAATTGTAACGACATCTATTTCCCGGTCTTTTAAAAACGCTTCCAGGCTGTTAAAACTTTTAACCTTGTACTTTGCGGCAAAGTCCCGGCTGCGCCTGGGATCCCTGTCATAAACCGCCGTTAATTTTGAATTTTTCGACATTGCCAGCGCGTTTGCATGAGTGTCGGCAATTATTCCGGCGCCGACAATTCCGTAACTGATTTTTCTTTTGGGCATTTTATAAAAAACATCCTGGTAAGTTTAAAATGGTTTTGGGAATCTTAAATTTTTCCAAACTTGTCCCGATGATTATTGAATAACAGCAAATCCTCTAGTTTTTGCCGTTCACCAACGAATGTCCCCAGCCTGTCCAGTTGTTTTCATATCCGATCTTAAAGGGCAGCATTCCGGCCATCGCCAAGGTGGAGATATGAAAATAGCACGCGTCCATCTCTGAATGCGCGTTGTCAATGTATCCTTTAATGGCTTTAGCTCCGAAATGATTGAAACCTCCGTCTTCCCGCTGACAGGTCAGAGCCCATTCAGCGCCGCGCCTGACCGCTTTTTGATATTTTTCCGAATTGTCACTGAGCATCCTCACCGCAACACAGGCGTCAAAAGTGCCGTGTACTCCACCCAGTTTCCAACTGCCGTCAGATTCCTGTACCCGCATAAAAGTTTCCAGTATCTTGTCTGCTGACGGAATACGTTTGCCGGCAAGATAAAAAAAGCGGGCGGAGTGGAAAGTGAACGGATTATTGCGTTCCAACGGATATCCGGCTTCCGTTAATCCCGGCTGTAGCAGCCAGCCGGTATTTTCATCCTGACAGCTCAGAATGAAATCCGCCAGTTTCTGAAAACAGTCTGTTTTCATTTTATCTTCGAGCGCCGCATAACTGTTGGCATAAAAGTCGGGATCATAAGCGCTGATTTTTTCCGTGCGGCGGATAAAACCGTCAAGCCATTTCCGGGGATCGTATTTCGGTTTTTTGCCAAGCGCTTTCAAGCCGCGCAGTCCGACGCAGGTATTATACATCAGATAAGCATGCGTCGGCACGCCCGGCAGCGGCGTCAAATTAACGAAATATCCTTTAGAACGCTGCCGTGCCTGGATATATTCGATAGTCTTTTCCGGGTAAGGAAGTTCCATACCCAGAGTTTGAGCTATTTCAGCGGCGTAGGTTGCCGGGGCGATCTCACTGACTTTACCATCTGCGACGCCGAGAAAATCAGGTACGGCTGAAGCTTGAAAGCCGCCGTCTTCGTCCGCCAGTGAAAAAATATAATCAGTTATTTTTTTCTGCAGCATTTTAACTTAAATCCTTTATTGTTTTTTTATCAAGCTTTTTCGCATTGCATTCAATCCGTCGGTAATTCCCGATAATAGTTCTTCTCCGACACTAAGATAGCTCGTTTTCCAGTTATTATAACCATTGTTCTTTTCCAGCAGCAAAGTTTCGAAAGTCATAACTACCGGTACTCCGTCTCTACTGTGGACAGCAGATTCCGCCGGGTGTTCACCGGCTATGACCAGACACCGCAGCTTGTCCGCATCAGGATACGAGAAATCCGTGATCCTAATTCCGGTAATCGGATATCCGGTTTCCGCAGAATGACAGGTTTCCCCAATATCTTCAAGTTTGGTGAAATCAGGATAGGTTTCAGCCAAATGTCTCAATAACATATCCCGATTTTCAAGGGTAAAAGGAATTGGACTGGCTACCCAAATCTCTTTTTGCTCTAAGGTCAGCTCATAAGATACGCCATAGGGAATATGGCTGTCGTCTCCATATGGGGTAGTGTTTTCAGGCGGCGTCCACTCGATGATTTTAATCTTATCAGTACCGATTTCATGCCATTCGCGGCAGTCGCAGAAAAATACCGCCGCACCTTCATTCCAAGGAGTACGTCCTTCGTGATTGAAGTCGGTTGCTTCCAGAACAATTTTCCGTCCGTCTCCCGGAGAAGTTATTTTGAAGTAGAAACGCCAGGAGTACAGCGCGTCCCCCAGACGCGTGCGGAAAGCATAGTGATTTTCAGCTTTTTCATAAAAGCCGTAGCCGCTTCCACAATGGATCATGCTGTCAAAGCTTATATCGCCAATGCTGGTTCTTTCAGGCATTTTTTTTCCTTATTCAGGGATTTTGTTCCATTCAAAAACTGCTGTAATGCATTTATTTTTTTCTTCGGATAAGGTATTATAGAACTCCTGAGCTTTTTCCGCTTGTCCGAAGTGAGTTATCAACGGCGCGAAATCGAGTTTGCCGTTCAACTGATATTCCATTATGAGTTCCCGGTTGCGTTTCTGGCTCCAAGGATAATATGAAGAGTCAAATTCCGGGCAATTCGGTTGATAGGAGCCGCTTATGGATATCTCTTTTTTTTGCAGTTCCCGGTAGAAATCCAAGCTGACTTCCCCATGGGGACAACCTAATATAATTATTTTTCCGCGTTTGGCGGTGTATTTCAGGGCGTTGACGATTGCCTGCGGGTTGCCGCTTGCTTCTATTACTACATCAAATCCCTGTCCGGAACTGATGTCCAAAGCCTGCTCGATAAAATCGCGGGAAGCCGCATCCAGAATGTAATCGGCTCCACCCGCTTTTGCCGTTTTGCGCCGAAAAGGATAAATATCCGCGCCGGCCAGTTTGTTTATGCCGGAGATGCGGCAAAGCCGAGTCGCTAATTGTCCTATTGTTCCCAGGCCGCTGACCAAGACATTCTGTCCGATCTGCAGGTTTGCGTCCCGCACCCCATGCAATGCAATTGCCCCCAATATCGCGAAAACCGCCCGTCTGGAACTCAGGGCTGCCGGTATTTTGTCGAAAACCGGTATCCATGCCCCGGAACAGTGCCCGCACATTGCCATGACCCGGTCTCCAGCCTGTATCCCGGTGACGTCGCTGCCGACTTCTTCGACTATGCCGACGCTTGAATAACCGGAACCGGTGGGATATTTCCGGGCGCCGATCTTCAGGTCCGAATGGGTACCTTCAAAAAATGCCAGTTCGGTTCCCGGACTGACCAGCGTTAATTCGTTGCTGATAAACACCATTTTAGAAATATCCGGTGGAATATACTGTTCTTCCTTCTTGAGTTCCACTTTGCCCGGCGCGGTAAAAATAATATTTTGATTTTTTCTTTTCATGATCCGTCCCTGCTTAATTTATTTCATCCGGCGATTTCGGAATAATTCCAAAACGCATAGCCAGATTGTCAAAAACATATGCCGCCCATTCCGCCTGTTGTACCCAGGAAATGACTTTTACCGGTCCGATCGCGGCTTTTATCGGAGCTGAATTCTTATTAGTATGATTCCACAGGGTTTCCCGGATGGACCGTAAATGACAGCGGGAAAATTGCATCTCTAAAACAATATTTATCCTCTTCGCTGTAAATCGCACCGTAATGCGGGTCTTTTTTTCCCATTACCTGCCGCCCGGCGATCCAGGCGGTTAACTCATCACGCATGTTTTCCAGTTCGCATAGCGGGAAATCATCCTCCATGATGGTTTTATAACTGCCTGTCCAATCCGCCGTCAGGTTGCATGCCGTCAGGTTTGTATCACGTTTGTACAACTTAAAAATTTCCAGTTCGTGCGCCCCGCATTCGTTCAAGATAAATTCATCCAGAGGTGATTCTTTTTTATGCCGGTTGACCCGAATATCGAAACTGAGTAAACGATGATCAATATTGACTTGGATGACTGTCCGGTTATCCTTTAATACGAGCTTACGAAAACCGTTATGCCGTAAGCCGATCTCAGCATCCTTTATTTCCGGCTTGAACTTTATTTCAAGCTCAAATACTCCGTTATACGGCAAAGCATTAACCTCAAAATTGTAAATATTTGCGGCAGGATTTAAATCCAGATAATCACTGTAGTAAGCTGCCGGCAGGCATGTGATAAAGTCTTCCGCTATGAATTTCAGGTTTTTGATCATCATTCTTGATTTTGCATTAAACATAGATTAGTTTTATATCTGACATATGTTATATTATAGTTCTTGGCTTTCTTTTTTGCAATAAGCAAAATATTTTTTTATCTGTTTTTTTCATTTTAAGGTCTATCCGGGTTGTAAATAGCGGAATCGGCGCTTATTGTTATAACGGCAGGAAAAGGTTACATATGACAAGAAAAGCAAACCATACGAATCCTATTTATAAAGAGGTGTATAATGAGCTGGTAAAGCGCATTGAGAATAATGCGCTGGACAAGCTTTCTGCGGTATCGATCGGGCAGGAGTATAACGTTAACCGCAACACTGCCGATAAAATTATCCGTCTGCTTGACACCAACGGCTGGGTACGCCGGATTCCGCGCAAAGGGACTTTTCCTGTAAAAAATAATCTTAAAAAAATCAATTCCATTAATATCATCTACAGTTTTGACGCTTTTAACCGCCAGTTTTTGAATACATATCCTTATGTGAACGCCAAACTCATTGAATCCATTTTCCGGGATGAACTCGCCCGGCGCTGCAATGTCAATCTGCTTTTCATCGATCCGTTGTACTCTTATTCCCAGATACTGGAAAAATTTACTTCTCTAGGTTCCCGGGCCGGTTTTGTAGTGTTGTCCCCGGATGAATCCGGCAATATTATCAACCTGCTTCGCCAGGAGCAAATGCCGTATATGACTTTTTCATATGAACATGCGGACTTTAATGCTGTAACCCATGATACCGGACAAAGCGCTTACCGGGCCGTAGAACACCTGATCAAGATATCCGGACGCAAAAATATCCTTTTCCTTAATGTCGGCAGGTCGATAAGCAGTAATCCCTGGACTGCTGCTCGTTTCCGGGGATATGTAAAAGCCCTTGAGGACAATAATCTGCCTTTGCGGGATGAACTTGTATTTAATACGTCAGGTACTGTGGATTCCGGGATTGCTTTGATGGAGCATCTGAAGCGCCATTCTGAAATAGATGCGGTTTTCTCCGCTACTTTTGAAAACGGACTTGCGCTGGTAAACAATATTAAACTCGTTGGAATAAAAATTCCCGAGGATCTGGCTGTTATCGTCTTTTACGATTTGCCGGAATTTTCCGTTTCCAGCCCTGCGATCACGGCGGTAAAAGCTCCTCTGGAAAAAATGGGACATACCATTATAAAAGAGCTTCTTGACATGATTAATTTCGGCTTCCGGGATGATATCAGGCATATCTTTAACGACGAACTGATCCTGCGCGACAGTTGCTAGAACATAATTTTTAATTGCTAAAAACCTTTCTATTAATATTGACTTCCCTGCTTTTTGCTTATATTATAACATATGTCAGATTTATTTATGACATATAACAATAAGACGGATTTCAAGGGATTTATATGAATAATAATGATGTTTTGATAGCTAAAAATGCGTTACTTGATTTTTGCCGGGATGTTTTCATCAAGCTGAATTTATCCAGTGGTGACGCGGAAATGGCGGCGAAAGTGTTGGTGGAAGCGGATGTACGCGGGATTGCCTCCCATGGCGTGGGGCGCTTGAAGCGTTATGTCAATGGCCTGCAAACCGGACAAATGCTGCCGGATGTCCAAAGCCGGATAATTATGGAAAGCGATTCTTCAATAGTAGTGGATGCGGCCGGGGGAATGGGTGCGCCGGTCAGTATTCGAACCATGCGGCATGTAATTGAGAAGGCGGACAAGAACGGTGCGGCTTTCGGCTGCGTTTGTAATTCAAATCATTTCGGCATTGCCGGCTATTATGCGATGCTGGCGCTTGAACGCGATATGCTGGGAATCGCCATGACCAATACTGCTGCATTGGGAGTACCGACCTTCGGACGCCAGGTTATGTTCGGTACTAATCCGTTGGCTTTCTGTGCACCGGCAAATCAGGAAAAAGCTTTTGTCCTGGATATGTCGACGACGGTTGTTTCCCGCGGCAAGATCGAGGTTTGCGAACGGGATAAAAAAGCTTTGCCCCTGAACTGGGCGGTTGACAAGACCGGCAGGTCCGCGGCTGATGCGGGCGCTGTATTGAATGACATGTTTCACCGCTATGGCGGCGGCATTCTGCCCTTGGGCGGGGAAGGTGAACAGTACGGCGGTTATAAGGGGTACGGATTGGCGGTTATGGTTGATATTCTTTGTGCGGTACTTTGCGGGGCTCCGTTTGGTATGGCTATTCATGATACGGAAACGTCTTCGGCGCGGGTCAGTCATTTTTTCGGAGCGTTAAAAATAGACCGTTTTCGGAAAACGGAAGTTTTTCGGGACGATATGGATAAAATGCTGCGGCAACTCAGGGAAACTCCCGTTGCCGAAGGCAGTGAACGGGTTTGGTTTGCTGGCGAAAAGGAATTTGAATTTAAAGAACGGGCGGAAAAAAACGGGGTGCCGGTTTCCATACCGACCTGGAAAAATCTTAAATTGATAGCCGAAGAATTCGGTTTATCATTGCATGAGAGGAAATAATTATGTCATATATTGAAACCCAATTTTCATTGAAAGGGAAAAAAGCGGTTATTACCGGGGGGGGGCGGTACGCTCTGCGGAACAATTGCCGAGGGGTTTTTAAAAGCGGGAGCGGATGTCATTTTATGGGGACGGAATATGGAAAACCTTACGGTCAAAAAAAACGAGCTCATCCGGAATGGCTGTGATAGTTCTAATATTTACCTGACGGCGGTTGATTTACTTTACGAGGAACAAATAAATGTTGCCATGGCAGAAGCAATAGCTGAAGCCGGGCAGATTGATATCCTGGTCAACGGAGTCGGCGGCAGCAGCGTTAGATGTTCACTGGTTGAGGCGGATGTTGCGGAGTTCGAAAAAATCGTGAAATTGAATTTAACGGCCGGTTGTTTTCTGCCTGCCAAATTGTTCGCGGCATACTGGATAAGAAACAGTATTTGCGGCGTCATACTCAATATCGCTTCAATGGCTTCTTATAATCCTTTATCCGGCGGTTGGGCGTATTCAGGGGCAAAAGCCGCGGTAATGAACCAGACTATGGCGCAGGCTGCGGAACTGGCTGACTATGGAATAAGGGTAAATGCGCTTGCTCCCGGTTTTTTCCTGGGAAAACAAAACAAGCATCTTCTTCTGAACAATGACGGAACCCCGACGGAAAGAGGAATGAAGGTACTCGCCCATACGCCGTTTAACCGTTTCGGAAAACCTGATGAACTTTGTGCTCCTGCTATTTTCCTGTGTTCCGGCGGCGCAAGTTTCGTCAGCGGCATTACCATGCCGGTAGACGGGGCGTACTTGTGCAGTAATATTTAGCCGTATAAGAATTTGCGAAAAGATTATTGGCAATAGAGCAAGCTCACAGAATTTTAAGTTCGGCGAAACTGCTGTAGCCGGCTCTTGAAACGATTATATGGTCGAGAAGTTTTATTTCCACGGTCTGGACGACTTTTTTAATACTGTCGGTCAGGCGGCGGTCGGCCGCGGAGGGGTCACAGAGGCCGCTGGGATGATTATGCACCAGGATTATCGCGGCGGCGTGAATTTCCAGACAGCGTTTGAGAATGTTGCGGGGATAAACCGCCGCGCGGTTGATGGTTCCTTCCTGGCAGTCGTAATCGATAACGTGGTTTTTGGTGTTCAGGTACAACACCATGAAAAATTCATTCTGCTCACCGCCGACTTTCAGCCGGGCGTATTCGATGACGGTCTGGGGAGAATGGACGAAATCCGTGCCGAAAGCCTTAGACTCAAGGTAAGCTGTACACAAGTCTCGCAGAAAAACGAACATGACCGCCGTGTTTTCCCCGATTCCCTTGATCTTTTGCAGTTCCGCGGGCGAAGCGTCGAAAACCGCGTGCAGTTCTTTGAATTCGAGCAGTAACGCTTTGGCTACTGGTTTGACGTCCCGCCGGGGAATCACGAACGTCAACAGCATTTCCAGCGCTTCATAATCATGGAGGGCTTTCAAACCGCCGGTCAGGAATTTTTTTCTCAGGCGCGCCCGGTGTCCGCGCAGCATATCGTTGTTCATTGTTTCCTCGTTAAACAAGTAAAT
>JBAYCO010000061.1:0-12357 GCA_041668685.1 Victivallaceae bacterium
AATAGACAATGAATCTCTGTCCTTTATACCCCTTTAGATATAAACATATATCGGTAAAATACGGAGTAAGATTTTCCGCTTCCACATCCCTGTAGTATTTATTCGCGATAACCTTTAGGCCATGTTTTTGGCAATGTTCAAAAACATCATTTATTTCTACGGTATTCCATTTACCGTTGGACTCTACAGGCCGTTTGACGACATATCCGCTGAATCCCGGTACCATTTTCAACAGGAATCCCAGGCCAAAAGTTCCTTTGGGGGCTTTCACGGAATACGTAAATCTGGATGTAACCTTATCTGTTATCGGCATGGAAAACGGAATCCCGAAGATTATATTATGACTAAAACCGGTAAATGTAACATCAAATTTATACAGTTTTTTCCCGGGACGCTCTTTATCGTCGACATAGCCGTTAAAATTGACCTCAAACGGAGCTTTCTCATTAAATGCCGTAACTTTTGCCTGAGAGTCGGATAACTTGAAGGCAAACGGCTGCGCATTGATTTCTTTTCCGAATGACGCCAGGCCGGCCATAAGCATCATATTTAAACAAAGTAAAAGTTTAGTATAAGTATGAAGTTGTCCCCGGCTTTCCAAACAGTTTTTCCTTTCAGAACATTTGTTTTGTTTAGCAGATTTTTCCATGTTATGATTCCTTATGTTGTTGTTATTTTGAAAAATTTTTATTCCCTGAAAAACCGAAACTTTTTCCGGCTATAAATTCGCCTTTATCGCCTTGACCACGGCTTTGCCTAACAGTTGATAGCCATTTTCAGTGAGATGAACATGATCAATATAAAAAGAAGCCGCTTTATCCTTAAGTACGGAATACAAATCGTTAACTCCTACGCCAAGTTTTACCATTAGCCCGCCGGCAACAGAATTATAGAGTTCGACCTCGCGGTTGGGGCGGGGATCACCACTGCCGTTTCCATCAGGATTAAGCGGCGTCGTAAGCGCAAAAATGATTTTGGCGTTCGGGTAGAAAACGCACAGTCTGTGATGAATCCGTTCAAGCATAACCGCATATTGTTCCGGGCTGTTCAAGGGAACTTTTTCCTTATCCCAATGCCCGATATCCCAATGTCCGTTGTTCCAGTGAATGACGTTTACTTGGTGCGGATCGCCAAGCTCCAAACATCTGGACAGTGAGACAAGGGTATATTGAGTATACTGGCTGTTGTCCCAGGGATAGCAGACTTCTGCGATGTCCTTGAGTCCCTCTTTAACATAATGGCAATACCCCTGCCGGATTGAGTCGCCAAGCAATAAAACATTTTTCATTATAGACATTTTCCTTTTCTGTAATATTTTTGTTAAAGTAGCTGCATTCGAAAAAAATCGTTATTTCCCGACTGTTTGTTTTCCATAAAACGCCTCCATTTTTCTTTGTTGTTTTTCCTGAAAAGAATAAAGTTTAACATTTTATTATCAAAGAGTGAAATACTGTTTGATTTTACGAGGCCAAGAGACTCCGTCGATGAAGACGTTCGGACCTTTGGAAGCCTGGTAATAATATGCCACGCTTCTATAAAGCGCCGTACAATTGTTACTTGATCCATGTTCCAGCGTAAATGCGATTTTTTTCCGGTAAGGAATGGCATCGGAAAAATGAAACCGATACCCGTAAAACCCGTTATCGCAAGTCAGGCAGTTATTGGAGCAGCCGCCGGAAATATCTGATATTACCGGATGAAACCCCCAGGCGTCATTAGCATAATCTTCATTGCCGGTTCCCCACATGGTGAGGCCGGGATTCCCGTCCACAAAAACGGCTTCATCGGATTCGCATAAAGCCCGCGGGAAAGGAGTTTCACTGCCGTCCACGTGGAAACAGCATCCGATGAAATGTCCTTGTCCCCAGGTATTGAGCAGCTGATAATTCCGGTGCCCGTCCTGATTGCGCAAGTACATTACCTTATCCCGATAATCGCCCCGATCCGTACCAAAAGTCGAATCTTCCATATGATATAATGCCTTAAAGTGCATCTTCCGGTTCACCGCCGGTTCGCAATCTTCATCATAAGTTATTTCATAGTCAATTTCTCCGGTGTCGAAACATGAAGCATTGATCAGCTCCAGCAACGAATGTTCCCTTGCCGGCATTGGGAATCGGCACAGATATCCGTTTTGTAACGATTTGTCGATCAGGGCGGTGCGATATTCTTCAAAGTGGCCGAAATCCATAAAGAAAAAGGCGAGCGGAGCTTTGACGGAAGGAAAGCGCCGCGGCAATTTTTCTCCCTCGGCGTTTTTAACCGCCAAATCTTCGTCCCAGAATACGCGCAGCAGAAGTTTTTCCTGCATATGTTTTTTTATCGTTTCATCATTCGGCCATTTAATTTTTATCCGGAGCGAACGAATAGTATGCGATTTCGAAGTAATTTCGGCTATGGAAGACCTGGTTCCCGGTTTCAAATCAATTTTACCGGCAATACTGTTTTTCCCCTGACTGTTAATTTTACCGGAAAGAATATCCTTTATCCGGCAATATTCGGGAGCATGCTTTTCCATATTTTTCAATGAAAAACTCTCCAGGCTGTGCGGAACGTCACAAAGCAGATAATTTACCTGATAATATATATTCCGGGGCGGCGTAAGAGTTATTCGGCATCCCTTGTTAAACGGTATGGGCAAATAACTGGTCACCCCAAGCGCTTGTCTGCTTTCCACTACCGCCGCAAATTCCGGACTGCCGCGCCGCAGAAAACCGTTTCCCCAGCGAAGCGGGCTTCTCCTGAGAAATTCTTCGAAAGGTTCATCTACGACAGGAACGGGGTTGTTGTCTAAATAAATTTTAAGATGTCCCGCCGGATTTGCCGACCATATCCGGGTTATGACGCCGAGCCCGTCAACATCGAGAACAACCCCTTCCATATTATTGTTTGCTTCTATTATTTCCGGATATTGACCAAAATCATAATTACCGCCCTCACGATCGTAACTGGATGCCATGAAAGCCTGCCAGTTTTTTTGTAAAGGCAGGTTTTCCAAAGCAAAAAAATCTTTTACAATATCCATTTTTCAGGTTCCGTTTCGGTAATTCAATGCCGTGTGCAGTCAAGCCAGAGGCTTACAATTATTATTAACGATCTGCCCGGAAACTCCGTAATGATCTTCCCGCAAGGTATTTTTTACGAACGGCAGAGAAACATAAGCAGTCAAAACAAAATTTACTCCCAGAGTCTGCATCTCAGATCATTGCCAGGCGTTCCTGTCCACGCAATATCCAGATAATTTCCGGGTTTCGGTTTTAACATCAGGCTCACATGCCCGTCAATAAAAAGAGTATTAGTTCCGTTATTATGCCAGTACGCGACAGAGGGATAGGAAAATGCCGGATTTGTCCGTTCCAGGTACGCCGTATACAAAAAAGCGTTAGTTCCGTCAAAGCGCCCGTCCATAATCAGAAAGGTACGGCTCGCTTTTTTAATCCTGGTCAGTTTATTTGCCACGTCATAGGTAACTATATCTTTTGCCCAGGCGCCGGCTATGCCTAACTGGGTAGATACGTCATCATTCCAGGTATATGAAGGAAGCTCCGGAGATTTGAAAAACGGATTATAAACGCTTTTAACCGGACAATGGTTAATGGCACTGAAAAGAGTTCTGTTCTTCATATAATCGCCGTTTCCCGTTCCGTCTCCTCCCGCTCCGCCTTGCCCAATATACGCAGACATGAAATCGAACCAGTAATGTGCGGGACTTGTGCTTTGGTACGCCGGCGGAGCCTGAGCATTATAATCATCACAATACAGCATAAAAGCCGAACCCCACTGTTTCAAATTCCCGGCACATGAAATAGTTTTCGCTTTTTCCCGCGCCTTGTTCAGCGCCGGCAGCAACATTGAAGCGAGGATCGCTATGATAACTATTCCACTAAGCTCAAAATAGCGATTTTTTATGTCCAATTATGTCTATGATGTAATTCGACGCTTTTTTGTAACCAAACATTACGTCTTAAGAAGAAATTGGTTCACAGTCCAATTGCATAGTTTTTATTTTTTATAAGACTTACTGCGAATTTAATAGTGATTCTTCGGTTTGTCTTACGTCAGGTATTTTCATATCAGGAGCCTCCGCCGGATTTTTCGGAAATAAGGGGGGGCGGAAATCTGGACTTTAGAGTAACCCACCTGGGCTATCGCGTCCAATATTGCCGAAATATAACGGTGTTTGGTATAGCAGTCACCATTGACTATTATTGAATAATTGGTATTTTCTTTTGCTGACGAATTACGCTATCTCTATCCATTTCTGTCGCACATCAATATTTCAATTACAGTTGCTCATGCATTCATCAATTTTGTTTCTTTTTTTAAAGATTCCTGCAGTTTGTTGTCGACAAACATGTATTGTTATGTTAAACTACTTGTTGTTGGATATCCATCTTTTATGATTTACCTTGAACTTGCTATTATTTTGATTTTCTGCAAAAAAGTCAAGATATGCAAGAAGTCAAGATCATTTTATATATTTTAAGTTACATTCTGGACCCTCGCAATGAGAGCAATATAAAACTCTAATAGTATTGAGCTGAAAGGAGGAGTAAGTGAATAAATTTTCGACAGGACTATTATTAATATTAGCTCTCAACTTGTTTGCCAGTGAATATAATACACCATACCAACAAGGGGCTCTTGGGCTGGCTGACCAAATAAAAAAAACTATTGCGGTCAGTATCGGCAACTTTGTTTATGAAGATACGAAACTTATGTCGCCCTTTTCCTCTCTGTTGCGGGATGAACTGAAAACAGCGTTAGCTTCTACCGGCAAGTTTAAAATTATATCCCGTGAACGCCTGAATGACCTGTTAAAAGAAAAACGTTTTCAGAATATGAATATATTTGATCCGGGGCATGAAAAAATAAAAATAAAACTCAATAACATTGACGCTATTGTGCGTGGAAGGTTTTATTATCGTTATCCGTACATTACAGTATTTACGGAACTGGTGTGGTTTGACGGCGGAGAGACAAAAAGCACGAAAATAGTTCTGAACGAAAATAATGTACATACTGAAATCCTTCCGATCAATCTGAAAAAAAGCAAAAAAAATATCGTCGATATCCGTAATCAGATAAAAAAGATACCTCATGATTTTAATATCGAACTGGCAACGGTTGATTTAAAACGTAGTTTTAAGAGTGGTGAAAAAATACGCTTTAAAATACGTTCGGCGAAAAATTGTAATATTGCAGTATTTTGTCACCAGAGCGACGGCTCGACTGTGTTGCTGTTTCCCAATAACTGGAATGACAATACTCTGATTAAAGCCAACAGCGATGTGTTCATTCCCGAAAATACGAACAAAAATTTCGAGATCGAAGTAGGTCCACCATTCGGTTCTGATATTGTGCAAGTAATAGCCTCTACTCAAGCCAGTGAATTGCACCGCAAAATGAGCGAATTGGTTCAAGCGCATTCATCATATAAATATTGCGATATAACCCGAGGTCTGTTTGCAAAAGCAGTCGATAGGTCCGTGCCGAATAATCAAAAATTTAACAACAGACGGTTATGGAGTGAAGCTCACATTATAATTTCAACTTACGCTAAATAGAACTTAAGAGCAGTAGTCGTGATTATCCTGCAGAACCAATCGGCTATCTGGGAGTAAGTAGAAAAAATCAGTTCATAAGACTCAATAAATAGAAAAATATACAATAGAAGGTAAAATGAATGAGGAATTATATTGAAGGAGTGTTTTTATTTTTGTTTACTGTTTTATGCAGCTTCGGTTGCCGTTCACCTGAAGTAATTAATTTTGTTACCGAACCGCCATCATCAGACATTCGCCCAAAACCAATCGAGACTTCTGTCGCAATCTTAAGCTGGAAAGATGAAAGAGATTATATTCGGAGATCTTCCACAGGCTTGGCCTTCATCCCTCTTTTTCCATCCGGAGAAAGAATCATGCAAAGCAGAATTAAAGATTCTGCCGATCTGTATTCGCTCAAGCCAATGGGAAGATTCCGTTGTCGAGGATACAGTTGGGGATATTACGAAGAGTATACGATCCCCATAGTACTTGAAGATTATCTGAAAAGGACAAACACTTTCAGCGATGTTCATTTTTTAATGTCCTCAGATCATCGGAATATACAAAACTTTGACTTTATAATTAGAGGAACTATTTTTAAATGGTCCAGGCAGGACACGACTACTTTTTACGGCTTGAGTGTAGCTGGGGTACCGATAATGTCATTATTTTACCTTCCGTGGAGATTTTCCAAGTATGAAATTGATTTTTTATATGAATTTATTGACAACAGAACCGGCAAAATCCTTTATTCCCAAAGATGCATGCCTCAAATACCGGAAATCTGGAAATCATTCCCATTTCTGTTCGGCTTGATTAATTATCCTGCAGGAAATTTCACGTCTGAAGACTTGAAGCCGTTCATAAGCGCTTTTTTTAAGGATTTCGTTAATGGCATTCAGCACGATTCAACTATTGCTGAATATGTCCAGAAATACAACAGGCCGGGAAGGAAGCCAGTCTGCATAAAGCCAATCGAGCAATCGAATGTAAAGAGTAATAATTCTGAAAACATAATCAAGCTCGACACTGAGGGAAAAAACGTTTCGAAAAATCAAAAAGCGAATACGAAAACCGACAGAGCGAATAGTGACTTACCGGATTTTTTAAAATAAGCTATACAAAGATATTGCGTAAGATTATGCAAAAATTATTTAATGTTGCCAACGTTACGTTAGTAAGTTCTTGTACTCGAACAGTTGCACTGCATAAAATCACCAATTACAATCGTTTTTTACACGTTTCGCAGCTTGACAGTTCAATATATAAGCCGTAAATTAGCATGTCAATTAAAAATATATAAGCGCCTGACCATATTTTAGTGTTAAGTCAAAGCACATTTGCATTATGTTATTTCTTACTTTATCTGCAAGTTTTGAGTTAAAACACGTAGTCGGGGCGCAATATTGATAGAAACTAAAGATTCTGCTAACATCAGGAATGAAAACAGATAAAAATAAGAGAGAAATAAACTCAAAAATTATTTCAGAACAGAATAGTTTTGAAGCAGGAATATAAACATCAAAAAACGGGAGGAATTTCTGTGAACAATAAGTTTTTCAATTTTTTATGTGCTCTTGGCGTTTTACTTTTCATGACAGGATGCATTAGTCCCTATTCGCTTGACGGGAAAAAATTCAATACCCCGGAAGCGGCAATCGATTATATGGACAAAGTTGTTGTCCCTAGAGAAGTCGCTAAAGTGGAAAAATCACAGAATGCTTATGAGGGCTCACTTTTATTTGCAATCCCTTCGGATGCGCAATTACAGGGAGCTCCGTTCGTGCGGTCCGCAGGTTATTTATCGAAAGAGCAAAAACGGTTTTTTGTTATGTATTACAAAAATGATTTTAATGCTGTAGGCAAGGCTCTTAAGAAAAGTGGAATGTTTAAAACAGTTACAGTAAGGTATTGTGCTGACCCGCATACCTACGCAAAGAGCAATGGATACAAATATATACTCAAAAATTTTGGAACAAATCTATCAATTACAGATATAAATACTGGCAAATCTATTGATATAGGTTTATCGCAGGGGTTGAAATTTACGGTTCAAAATATAGAAACCGGAATGAGCAAGTTGAATGCTAAAATTCCTTCCGGATGGCCGGTGAAATCAGAAAATAAGCCGGGGAATCAGAAGGATAAAATAAACAAAAATACAGATAAGGTAAATAATAATCTGCCGGAGTTTCTACAATAAATAAACGCATAATAAGAAAGGAATGAGTAATGGAAAAAGACAAATGGTTTGTACAGGGAATAATGGGACTGGTTGTATGTGGAGTGCTTTTTACCGGTAGCGGATGTGCTTTCGTAGATAAAAATATCACTTTAGATAAGGTGCACTCTGACTATGCGGCCAAGGTTTCCACCGATAATTTGCTAGTCAAAGTTGGAATGCCCAAAGACGAGCGGGCTAAAGAAGCTAATTTTGTCGGATATGTAAGAAACGGTTTCCAACTCCATACAGCTGACGTCAATCTTGACAAACCCGTATCTCACTGGGTTCAGGAAGTAATAGTTAGCAATTTGGAAAGGGCGGGGCTGAACGTCCAGGCACTGAATAATAATCACAATTCAGATGAAGGTTTATTTGTAGATACTAAGATATCCAAATTGTCATGTGATATCGGCGGAAAGTATAAAGCCGATATAAGCTTGACTATAAAGTTGAAAAACAGAGGTAATGTCGTTTTAAGTGAATCATACTTCGGTCAGGCTGAAAAAATAAACTGGTGGGGCGGAGCTTCCGGCTATAAGGAGATGACTGAAAAAGCCATGAAAGCTTGTATAGATAAATTAATGCCGGATATTATTGAAACAATAAAGAAATCTGAAGGTAATTTTCGGAAATTAGACGAGCTGACAACTTCTTCTCAGATTAAAACCAGTAAAACCATTGTTGTTAAGAAAAAACAGACTACAGAGTCCCAAAAAACAAAAGAGGTCAAAGCTCAAGGAGAGAGCGAATTACCTGATTTCCTTGCAGATTAGAAGTTAACCTTGAGGCTTGCCCAATGAAAAATAAATTTTTAAGTACAAATATAGCTTATTTAGTACTGTTCGTATTGTCGTTTTCATTGGATTTTTCTGTTGCAGCAGAAACAAAAGGCCTCAAGGTTACCAGGGAACTTTCCGGAAAATTTAAATACCGCCGGAGAGTTGCCCTGTGTATTGGAATAAATAAATACTCAAACTATAAAGCAGAAGGCAAACATTGCAGCGACTTGAAGGCTGCTGTTAGCGACGCGAAAAGAATGGCCGCGCTGTTCCGGAATTGCGGCTTCAATGAAGTCATATTGCTCACTGGCCAAGAAGCCTCCAGGGATAATATCATAAGAAAAATCGAACGGATAAAAATCAATTCGCGAAACGATGATTTATTCGTGTTCTCTTATTCCGGGCACGGCGGCGGTGTTATGGTCGGAAATTCTCCACATAGTTATCTAATTCCTTTCGACTGTCTGGCTGGCCAAGCAGTAAGTAATGGAATATCTGTTGATTTGTTGAAAGACCTGGCATTGACAATGAACAACAGACATATTCTGTTCTTACTGGATTGTTGCTATGCCGGCGTATTAGTCGCCGACAAGCCGCGCAAACCTGATTCAATGAATTTAGAGGAGTTTCAAGATTTCCTGAAAAAACGCTGCATTTATGCGCTAGTTGCTTCGGGAGTTACGGAAACAAGCACAGAAAATCCGTGTTGTGGCGGAGTATTTACCGATAGTGTTGTAAAAGGACTGAACGGTAAAGCAGACACTAATAATGACGGCATAATATTAGTAGTCAAAGAGCTGACCTATGCCGTAATGAAAGCACTCAGCGAGGATGTCCGGATACCGCAAACTCCGCGTGGAGCAAAACTGGCCGTTGGTGACGGAGATATTGTTTTACCAGTAACCGGCAATGTAAAAAAATTGCCCAACATCGTTCCCCAAACCACTGCTGACAAGTCTTCGAAAAGTATAGAAAAGGTTTACGAAGAGGCCGTTATCCTAGAGAAGGCAAATAAAATTCGGCAGGCTCAATTATTAATGACAAAAGTCTATATAGACTATGAAGAGCTCCCCGAAAACCAAAAGAAAACCCGGGAACTTAATAAATACCTTTCCATGCTGATAAACTTGACGAAAAGAACCTTCGAGCAAGTCTCCAAAAGCGACAGCAATGAATCAGCCCTTTTATACTATTATTCCCAAAAATATCTTCAGTTGAACCCCGATCCATTTCAAAAAGCCTGTGCATATTTGAATATCGGCACATACTGTAATTATCGCGGAGAATATGAAAAAGCGGAGTTCCTGCTGAAAAAGGCCTTGAAACTCTTTTCCCAAAGTAAAAACCGTAAAGACAAACGGCAAAGGAAAATAGCCGAATGCCTGCGCTCCTTGGGGATTATTTCTATGAACCTTTATAAGTATGAAACAGCATTGCAATACTTCAAGCAAGCTATTGATTTCGTGGGAAAACAGGGGGAAGTTATTGATCCGCTTGAACGTGCAAAACTGTGCGGAGCCATGGGAGATGCGTATATTGCCGCAGGAAATTTCGGAACGGCTCAGGAATGGCTGAAGCGCTCTTTAAATGAGTTCAAAAAGAACTTTGTGGAAAACGACCTTGGAGTTGCTCAAGTATATAACAGCCTTGGTGTTTGCGCAATAAACGTAAAAGATTACCACAAAGCCTTACGTTGCTTTAAACATGCCATAAACATTAATAAAGAAATTTTCGGTCCGGACAACAAGCATAATGTAGTAGTCTATTGTAATCTTGGAACTGTTTACCTCAAAAAAAATGAACTGGACAAAGCCTTGAAAGCGTCCCAAAAAGCTAGATCGATTGTCAGACGCTATTATTCTCCCGGACATCCGCAAATCCGCTTTACCGATGAACTGCTAGGCCGGATATATCTCACCCAACAACGCTATTCAACCTCTGAATATTTCTTTAAGCATAATCTGCGTATTACGGAAAAATGTTTTGCAAATCATCCCCAAACCGCTACGGCTTATGAATGGCTTGGTTTACTATACCTGCGTAAACATTTCTGGAGACGGGCAAAATCTTTTTTCAAAAAAGCTAAAGTCATTCGAAATGAATACCTTGGTTCCAGCCATTACCAAACCCTGAACACTGAGCATTTATTAAAGCAAGTGGAAGTGGAAGAGGAAAAACTGAAGAATCTGGGGGAAAAAGAAAAATGGAAAAAATTGGAAAAGAAGAAAAATGGAAAAAAGAAAGATTAGCTTATTTCAAAAATTTTTAAAAATTATTTTATTATGTGAACTCCCGTTAATAATCATTCTTTTCACGGGTTGTGCAACAATGCCGGATGTTTCCCCCAAGCCGATGTTCCAGGTAATCGATGGCAAGCTTATTAATCGTTTGTCTGATAAGATGATGCGTTCTCTGCTCGATTCCCCGGTAATAGTAAACAGCAAGCAAACACCTAAAATAGCTTTGCTACGCTTCAGAAACCGTTCCAGATTCCCTCTGGACAGCAGTATTTTCCTCAGCAAATTGCGCGCCGACTTAAATGCAAAAGCTTCAGGCAGAATAATTTTTATTGACCGTGAACATATAGAAGTTATTAAAAATGAACGTTCAAATAAACGTAACGGCATTTTTTCATTTAAAAAAGGCAGTTTGAAAAATGCGGTCAGCGGATCTGATTATTTTTTAACCGGCAGTCTCCGCAGCTTATCTGTTGCAGCCTCCGGCGCGAGAAGCGAATACGTACATTTCACTTTCTATCTGGTTAATGCAGAAAATACGGATATTCTCTGGGAAGACCAGTTGGATTTGGACTTTAAAGGAACTGAAAATGCAGTTTACAGGTAAATAAAATAACCAAAGGATAACTTATGGAAAATTCGCGTTTTTTTTTATTCGTTGCAGGAATTTCATTTTTTGCCCTAGCAGGATGTCATCCGGAAGGTCCCGGCGGAATAGACAGTCATAAAGTCAAGTTCTCTGAGGAACACTCCTCGGCAGTCGTCCTGGATACGTCCCTTATGCCGGGCTGGTTTGAAAAAGGCAAACTTTCTTTCGAAAACAACCGTTCCACTCAACTTGCCGGTGGCAAATTGCTGCAGGTATATGCTGAAGTCAGGAACCGTCTTGCAGATCAAACTTTGGAAATAGAGCTTTCCACCTCATTCCGAAAGAATGGGGTTGTCGTTGACGAATCCAGATGGGAAAAATTCAGACTCTCCCCTAATCATACCATCAGGTACAAGGCTAATTCCCTGGAACCAGCCGACACCTATTGCGTCCGGATCAGGACACCCAAAAAATTCACTAATGATATAAACGGTCCCGGTATCAACCTTATGGCGGATAAAACTCTTCGCTCCCTGGTAAATTGCCCGACCATCCGCAACTTGAAGTCTCCGGTCAGGATTACGCTCCATCAGTTTGACAACCGGAGTAATTTGAAATTTGACGAATCCATTTTCCTGACAAAACTGAGAGCGGAAGCGAATTCACGAACCAGGGATAAATTTATTTTCGTCGCAAGGCAATTAGATATAATGGACGCTGTCGAGGAAGAACGCCAGGCAAAACGGGGAGGCTCCAGGTCTGCGGACAAAGAAAAAGTGAAAACGCAAATAAGCGGTGTTTCTTATTTCCTTACCGGCAAGTTCCACACCCTACCGGGAAAAGCTTACTGTCTGTTTTCATACCAGTTGGTCGACGCGGAAAATTCAGACATTGTCTGGGAAGACCAGTTTGAAATCGGCAACTACTGATATGAAATCACTAAGATTTATATACCTTGCGGTAACGGTTATACTGACCGGAT
>JBAYCO010000062.1:0-12155 GCA_041668685.1 Victivallaceae bacterium
AATCGATCTATCGCGAAAAGGGTCTTTTCCGGCAATTTTTTGGGATGGACGACTAGAAGCATATCAACGCCTTCAATCTTTTCAACATCCGCAGCAATTTTGACAATTTCATATTTTTGTTTCAACTGTTCAATTATGCCCCAGGGCATTGCCGGCTGCTGTCCCTGCATCCTCATCATTTGCAACATATAAGGGCTCATATTGCTACCGGTTATCGACAGAGAACTCATTACACCGAGCTTACTTTTGCGACGGCTTATGGCACTGTCAATCAAACTGCTGATATCATATTCGACGAAACGCTCTCTCTGAAGCGAAAAAAACTCCAGAGTTTTGGTTACGCCAAATTGAGTCTTCACTGCCAGTCCGAAAAAGAAGTTTTCTTCAGCGGAAATCGGAAACTTGCGTAAACCGTAACGCAAAGCTTCGGCTTCTTCGTCTGAATACGGTCGCGGATCAATGATTTCAAGCTTAATCATGCCGTTTCCAGCCTTCACATATTCTTTAAGCAGGGAACTGACAAATTCATAATAATCGTTAAAGAACTTTATTTGGTCAGGACCTTTCAAAGCAGCTGTTCGAGCGTAAAACAATTTTATGGTAATTGGCTGATTGAGTTTAGCAAGGATATTTTTGGATCCCTGAGAAATGGTATATATCTTTTCAGAAGTCACATCCAGTCTGGCATCTTTAAAAAATGACTGAGCCAGCCATGCGGAGCAGAACATTGTTATAAGGACAAATACAACTGCAATAACAGTTTTTATCGAAGTTTTCATTATCCGTTCCTCCTTGCTTCAACCACCAGGCAACAGGCATAAAGCCAAGCGGCAATAACAATAACAAAATACAAAACACTCCCCAGTGAAGCCATACCTTTGACCAGCGGCATAAAATTATCCAGGAAATTCAGAGATGCCGCACTTTCTGACAAGGGAATCGGCAGAATCGAACTTAAATAAGTTTGCGCCGTAGGCATACCAGAATAAATAAAAAAAGCACAGCATATTACTGCAAGAATGAAGCTGATTACTTGATTTTTGCTTAAGGATGAAAAAAATATTCCGATTGCCAAACACGCTCCGCTAAGCAAAATACTGGCGAAATATCCGGAAAAGATCAGTCCGACATCGGGATTGCCGAGATACGCCACCGTCAAGGGCATTGGAAAAGTTAGAAGTAATGCGGTAGCGACGAAAGTCTACGCAGCGAAAAATTTTCCCAATACTGCAGCTGAAACCGTTATTGGCAGAGTCAGCAGAAGCTCAAATGAACCACTTTTAAATTCTTCTGAAAATAGACGCATGGAGATGGAAGGCGCTACAAAAATAAATAGTAACGGGATGTTTCCAAAAAATAAGCGCATATCCGCCTGGCGCATCAAAAAGAATCCCTGTCGGAAAGTCAGATAACCGGAAAAAAACAGAAAACACACCAGAAATACATACGCAACTGGCGTGGCAAAATAACTTTTCAGTTCACGTTTAAATACAGTTTTAAAACCACTCATGCTTTTTGCCTCCTTGTTGTCCCTTGCGTTTTGTCAAAATTTTGACTTTACCTTCTATTTATCTTGTTAATTTTTAGTCTTTTATGGAGATTTTTCTTTTATCCCCTTTATTTTACTGAATTTTGATATTCAAGTGAAAGCTTTTTCACCCATAATTCCGTATCCGAAATCACTGGAGCTTCCACTTGAAAAATTCTATTTTAAAATTTGTAAAATGGTTTTGCCGTCGCCTGACAATCAATGAATTTTATTCCGCCGTCACGATCATCCATGAAGTCCTCAACGGGGAACGACACGACATCAAATTCAAACCTGAGAAGAAACCGCCGCACTACCGTAATTTCCGGGTTGATGCGGCACCGCCGCTGTCTGAACCATTGCTCAAAACAGTTATTCCCGAACTCGACTGGCGGCAACTCAAGCATGATTACAAACTGGAACACGGCAAAGACCTTACTCCCGTCAGACGTTATCAAGGCGCTTATGTGCCGCCTTCTTACTGCACTTGCGAAAAGTGTGGCGCTCCGGCCCGTTACCTCTACATCAACGATGGTAAAAAAGCATCTCAGGTCAGGTGCAAAATCTGCAATTCCCTGAGCGTTACCCATCGTTCAAGACGTGAAAGCAAGGCTAAATACTTCTGCCCGTATTGCGGTCATGCTCTCGTTAAATGGAAGATCCGAAAAGATGCGGTCATTTTCAAGTGTCCGAGGAAGAAATGCTCTTGTTTTATCAGGAATTTAAACGCCCTGACACCGGAAGAACGCAAACAGCGCAAAAATAAATACAACCCGAATTATAAACTGCATTATCATTATCGGGAATATCATTTTTCACCGGGAGACTTGCTTCCGCAACGGCCTGAGCTTGATACCAAGGTCAACCTCAATCGCATTCACAATAATTACCATACCGTCGGACTCATTCTGTCCTGCTTCATAAATATCGGCTTGTCTTCAAGACAAACCCGCGACGTTCTCAAAGGCCTGTTCGGGATTTCGATTTCCCACCAAACGGTAATCAATTACGTCAACGCGGCGACGGCGATTATTTCGCCTTGGCTTGACCGCAATCTGCCGGTTCCCGGCAAGCTCGCCGCTGGCGATGAAACCTATATCGTCGTTGAAAATCAATGGCAGTATACATGGTTTATCATCGATAAGATCACCAGGGCGATATGCGGTTACAACCTCTCAAATTCGAGAGATACCGCTTCCGCTCTCGCTACAATCATCAACGCCTACGGCAAACCCGGTGAAAATCCCGGAGAATACGAGTTCATCGGCGACGGACTGCCATCATACGATAATGCGGCTATGGCTTACAACGAGGGGTTGGAAAACCCTCAACTCATCCGCAGAACCGTTGTCGGTCTGGAAAATCTTGACCAGGAAAGCAAAGAATTCCGACCGCTCAAACAAATCGTCGAACGCCTGAACCGGACTTACAAGTTCCACACCAGACCGCGCGCCGGATTCAAGACCTTTTCCGGCGCGACTAACCTGACGACCCTGTTTGTAGCCTTTTACAACTTTCTGCGTCCGCATTCATACTTTAAAAAGTCAAAGCCTCCAATTGAGCTTGAGTGTCTCAGAGGCGTTGAGTCTTTTCCAAAGCAATGGGAAATCCTGCTAAAACAGGCAGCCATTTAACAAATCAAAATTCAGTTTTCAAACAACTCGAAAAAACAATTTTTTGTTTTTTCAGGACAACTATTGTCCATTTCGTTAAAGGGAGGCAGTCAACGGTCAAAATCGTATAAAAAGCTCCATGTAATGGGCGGCTTTATGCCGATTTTGCGCCTTGACGGCTGACCGAAACGGAATATCTATTCCGATTTACCTCTCTCTTATCTTTTTTCATACGTTTTCATTCTACTTTTGACAGTATCGTCCCTTGAGTAATCTTTCTAAAGGTTTCATCCAGACTGCAACCGTACTCTTTCTTAAGTTTTTCCGGCGTCGAATCCGCTAGAATTCGCCCGTTGGAAATAATTATTGAACGGTTGCATACGGCTTCTACCTCTTCAAGAATATGGGTTGAAATGATAATACATTTAGTAGCAGCCATTTCACCAATTAGGCTGCGTACCTCATGCTTTTGATTTGGGTCCAGCCCATCCGTGGGTTCGTCAAGAATCAATACCTTGGGATCATGTATCAGACTGGAGGCCAGTCCCAGTCGCCGCCGATAGCCTTTGGAGAGAGTTTCGACGGTCTGATGGTAAACATTGTCGAGAGAACAGGTAGAGACAATTCGGTCAATCGCCTCTTTACGCTTGGAACCTTTTATTTGCCGGGCATCACAGACGAAATTTAAGAAACCTGATACGGTCATTTCCGGATAACACGGAGCGTTTTCCGCCAGATAACCGATGTTGCGTTTTACCGCGATAGGATTGCGTCTGACGTCATAACCACAAATTTCGGCAGTCCCCGAATCAGGGATAAGAAAGCCGACAATCATTTTCATTGCAGTGCTTTTCCCGGCGCCGTTAGGGCCGAGAATGCCAAGGATATCCTTGGGAGCCGCTTCAAAAGATATAGAATCAACGGCTGTAATTGCACCGAAACACTTACGCAGTCTATCTGCTTTAAGCATAATTTTACACCTTTTATTTTATTAACATTCCATGGGAAAATAAACTAAATATTATAATTAAATTATCAAAAGTTTCAAGTAAAATAATATCTGATTCTTTGGAATATTTGCATGGGGAAGTGTAGAGAGTATAAATATTCTTAGAATTCCACGGGAAGGGAGATTGTTCTGCCGCTTTTTGCCGCTTTGTCGGCGAGTACATAAGCCTCGTTGTACTGTCTAGCTACAACTTCCCAGGAGACAACGCTGTCAAGATATTTTTTCAGGTTTTCTCCAAGTTTCAGGCGCAATTTTTCGTCACAGGCTAGTTGAACAACTTTTCGTTTCAGCATTTGTTTTGTCGTGAAAAGCATTCCGCCTTCACTTTCAAGCGTTTGTGCGGTAAGTCCTTCCATAGGAGCTGTGGTAATGAATGGCTTGTTAAGAGCAATGATGCGCGCCAGAGTTCCCGACTGAGTTTCATCAGTCGATGGCAGGACGATAAAATCACAGACGGCCATTATCTCGTAATAAATATCTCCCCGCGGAACAAATTCATGATAATGTGCGATTCCCTTGTCCTCGAGTATTTTGACTTTGCCTTTCCAGTTTTCATAATCCCTTTTATGCATCGGATCGCGCATGCTTCCAGCGGCCAGCAAGTCCCATTCCATGCCCGTGCGATGTTTGATTTCCTTATGAACATCCTCCCACATGGAAAGCAGAATATCCCAGCGCTTGTTGGACTGTATCCATCCAATCATCCCAACCAGATGTTCAGCAAGCCCGAAGCTGTCAAGTCCCAACACTTTTTTTAGAGCAGGAACTTCATGAGGGCCCCGGCGTTTATCGGGTCTGGCTCCATGCGGAACGACCATGATGTTTCGCGGAACTTTCCAGCCGCGCTGGGAAAAGGTCCAGTCGAGACGCCATTTCTGATAATGACACTTGAAGAGCACGATATGGCATCTTTGACACATTTTATAAATGAAATCGGCTTCGGCATCCTTCAGTCGCCCGTGAATGGTGTGAGGTTCCACAACAACCGGAATATTATTAATAGCTTCAAGGAGATTTAAAAAACCTTCGTTGCCGTCTCCGTTTCCGCGAGCATCTCTGTATTCATAAAGTCCGTATTCATGCTCGATATGCACGGCATAAGGTTTGAGCTGTTCAATTTTCTGCGCGACCGCTTTCCACCAGTTGTTCCTGCTCATGTCAATCAGCGGATATACGCCCTCTCCTTTTCCATCAAGATGGCTTATTACCAGTACGTCCCTGTCAGGATTAGCTTTTTGAATGAATTCTCTGGCCTCCTCACAAAACGTGGCGATTCCGCAGAGACGTGGAGGATAAGAACTTATCATTACAATAGGGGCACTGTCAGACATGGACTAACTCCTTTCAAGCTTATTGTTTTTACAGATTACTGTCTCAGCAGAAGCCTGTGAATTTTCGAGTTGATAGAGATTAAAGAGGGACAAAAGCCATGCCAGTGTAGATTCTGCACCCTGATTGTGATTGGGCCCATTGGCGCTTAGTCCGTCGCAACACCCTCCGCTTGTGTAATCGTAAAGAGGTACATTCAAGTCGTTGCGCCCGAGAAACCATTCCAGGCAACACCTGGCGCGGGACAGCCATTGGGGATTGTTGGAAACATTGTAAGCTTCTTTGCAGGCCTCTATCATACTTAAGGCTTCAATGGGCTGCTGATCGAACCTGGCTTTTTCGCCGTTTTTTTTGAACCATCCTTCACTTCCAACAGGAACGAAATGTCCCTGGGGATCAGTCTGAATATTTATAAGCCATTCGAGCATGTTCAATCCTCCTTTGAGGATATCTTTGCGCTGAAGCCATTGTCCGGATAAAAGCAGAGCGTGAGGGATTTTTCCATTGGCGTAAGTCAGAGGACTTTCAATCCAACGCCAGTTTTCGGATGAATATTCCTGATACAATCCGAATAAGCGTTCAGCCAGACTTTCTCTTACCCTGCGCAGTCCGCTGTCGCCGCTGAATTTTTTCAGGTATGCGTGTATTCCGATCAGGCCGAACGCCCAAGCGCGCGGTGATGTGAATTTCAAGAGGGCAGAAATAGCTTTTTCAAAGACTAGTAGCGCTGCCCCGGTAATATGTTCCGACTGTGACAGAGCGATACCTTCTCCCAATCCCCATATCGCTCGTCCGTGACTGTCTTCCGAACCTTCATCTTCCAACCATCTGCGATCATAGTTCATGAAGTTTCTGAACCTGCCCGTGTCTTCGTTAAAAGCATGATGCAGAAAGCTCAAATAGATACACGCCATATCAGTGAGTTTTTCCGGATCTGGAACCATGTTCTGTGCCATAAGAACAGCAATCAAAGCTCTGGCGTTATCATCGGTGCAGTAGCCGTGATAACGATCCGGAACGATGAACTTCGCATGTTGGAGTATTCCTACGTCATCGGTCAGCCGGATTAGATGGTCTAGTTTCGGCAATGGCATTTCCAAAGGAGTAGATTCAAGAGTCTTAGTCCTAAAAGTCGCGCACGGCTTATTTTTACGTTCCCGCTGGACGTCGAGAAAGATTTTCAGATACTTTCGCGCCACCTCCTTCCAAACCATTTCCCTGCAGAATGTATAAGCTTTCTTTCTCATTGCATGCCGTTCGGCTTCCTGACTGAAAAGGTTGTTTACCTCTGAGGCCATGGCTTCTGGCTCATGGAAAGGGACAAGTCTGCCGCGACCTTCGGCCAGCATTTCTTCTGCATACCAGTATGGGGTGGATATGACAGCTTTTCCCGTTCCCAAGGCATATGCCAAAGTGCCGGAAGTGATCTGTTCCTTCTGAAGATATGGGGTCACATAAATGTCCGCCGCTCCCAGAAATTCGCACAATTCTTCCTGTTCAACAAAACGGTTGTGGAAGATGAGGTTCTCACTTACACCGAGGTCCCTCGCTTTCTGCTGCAGTGACAGACGGTATGATTCTCCCTGGGTTTTCTTGACATGGGGATGGGTAGCGCCGAGGACAATATACACTGCATCGGAATGCACCTTAACAATGCGAGGTAAGGCCTCAATCATGTTTTCGATGCCCTTTCCCGGCGAAAGCAACCCAAACGTGAGAATGACCTTTCTGCCCTCCACCCCAAATTGGTCTTTGTAATAGTTAGGATCGACAAAAGGTACATCAGGAATGCCGTGGTGTACGATTTCTATTTTCTCCGGTAGTACACCATATATTTCTTTTAATATATCTTCTGCTTTCCTGCTCATGACCACCAGGCGGTCTGACAGATGAGCTATTTTTTTTAACACCGATATCTGTCCCGGTTGTGGTTCGCGGAGCACAGTGTGCAGAGTAGTTACCACCGGCATGCGGAGATTATTCAGCAAATCAAGTATATACACTCCGTTTTCTCCGCCAAAAATCCCGAATTCATGCTGGAGGCTCACTATGTCCACCTGATTTATGTTCAAAAAATCAGCGGCCAGCCGGTAATCGGCGGGAGTCTTATGATTGAGTTCGAAACGGACTTGGGAAGGATAACGGTATCCTTCCGGCATATCGTTCATAACAACCGCCCAACATTCGCCATCGGTGGTTTCTTGGGACAATGCGGCCAGAAGATCGCCGGTGAATGTGGCGATACCGCAACGTCTTGGCAAGTGGTTTCCTACTAGTGCTATTTTTTTATGAATGTTTCTATAGATACTTGGTTGTAACATTTCTTCTCCTCAAAATCGTCATGCGGAAACGGATTGCGTTGCATGCTTGTTTATTGAAAAGTCTTCAAGAATTTTGAGGACTTCTTGAACAGATTTTGCTTTGAGCGACTTCCCGGCAAAGTTCTGCAAGTCAGTCAGGTCATGTTTCCGAACATGACTTCTAACTTTCGCTGTGCGTATAGGGCTCATACTGAGTTGTCTGACTCCCATACCTGCAAAAAGACAAGCAACTTCCGGATAACCAGCGGCTTCTCCGCAAATACAAACGTCTTTTTTCATTTCCAGTGACGAATCAACAATCTTTTTTACAGCTTTAAGCAAAGATGGATGCAACTCTGAAAAAGAGTTCATAGAAACCAGAATATTCCGGTCAGCGGCCAGCATGAATTGTGTAAGATCATTGGTGCCGATACTTACAAAATTCATGATTTCAAGAATTTCATTTATCTCAAAAACCGCGGCTGGGGTTTCAATCATCGCGCCAATCTTGGGCAAATCGGAAATCTTCTCCAAATGTGCCGCATGTTTAAAAATTTTTAATGCCTCCTGCAGTTCATCAGCGCCAGTAACCATAGGGAAAAGTATTTTGACATTGCCTTGCAAAGATGCACGGAGAATAGCGCGTAATTGCGTAAAAAACAAGTCTTCATGCGCCAGCGAATACCTCAATCCCCTGAGTTCCAGTTCGGGATTTCTTTTCATTTCATCCATGAGAAAAGCGGGCTGTTTATCTCCGCCAAGGTCAAGCGTCCTGATGGTCAACGGCAATTTCCCAAGCTGTTTTGCAAGAGAACAGTATAGCTTGGTTTGAAGTTCCAAGGAAGGGGGGCGCGGCGATTCCATAAAAAGAAATTCTGTTCTGAAAAGCCCAACTCCTTTCAAGTAATGCAAACTGATATCAGTAACTTCTTCCGGTCTACCAATATTTGCGAAAAGTTCAACTTCCACGCCGTCAAGGGTAACGCTGTCTTTAAATTCATTGCGCTTCTCTTCAAGACTGAAATCATCATAAATATTTTTGGCATCAGTAAATTGCCCGGCTCTTGCAAGAGAGGGAGAGACAGTTATAGTACCAGCCTGGGCATCAACCAGTACGTAGTCTCCGGTTTTTGTTTCTTTGGCTATCCCCTCCAATCCGGTAACCGATGGAATTCCAAGCGACCTGGCGAGAATTGCTGCATGGCTCTGCTGTCCGCCGCGTTCCGTAACAATGGCGACGGTATTTTTTCTATCCATTTCCAGGGTATCTGACGGCAGCAGTTCTTTTGTCACCAGGACAGTATTGGGAGGCAACAAACGAAGTTGTCCCATGGTACCGGTATGATTGAGGTTTTTTAAAATCCTCCTACCCACATCGCGAATGTCCTGATTTCGTTCCCTGAGGTATTCATTTTCAACTTTCGCAAGGAGCCCAGCAAGACCATCTATTTCCTTCTCAACGGCATGTTCTACGGTGACTAGTTCTTCCGATATGCGTTTTTTCACCTTTCCAATAAAATCAGCGTCTTTCAGTAACGCGAGATGGGCGTCTAATATGCCTGTTTCCGCCTGCCCCAGTTCTCTCATGAATTTTTCCTTGAGACTGGTCAGTTCTTTGATTGAATTTTGCATGGCGTTGTCAAATCTGTGAATTTCGCCGTCAATTCCTGAAAGTTCAATGAACCGCAACGGGGCATTGCAATATGCCCCGCCGTGGTAGACAAGAGCCCGGCCTTCTCCATAGCCGGGCGATAAGGGTTTACCTTTAAAAGTTTTCATTGTCATTCTACTTTTATTTCAGTTTCATTTTTCTCCTTTTCCATTTTGGGAACTGTGATTGTCAGAACACCGTTCTCGTATTTTGCCTTAATTTTATCTTTGTCAAAAGGTCCCGGAAGGGAACAGCTTCTTATGAACTGCCCAGAAAAACGCTCGTAACTAATTACTTTTATTGATTTACTATCTTTGGTATTTTCAACTTTTTCGTCCTTTCTGCCACTGATAATCAGATTATTATCCTGAACTTTTATGCTGATATCAGACTTGGTGACTCCCGGAATGTCCAGCCGAATAATGTAATTTTCTTTATTTTCGCTTATATCCATTTTAGGAGAAAAGGAAGAATCCATGTCTTTCAAAACAAAGCCGGGGCTGTTACGGAAACGACTGAAGGTAGAAGCGAAAATACGGTCCATCTGTTCCTGCATCAACTGCATTTCAGCAAACGGATCGAGCTTGGAGTAATCAGGGAAAGGCCATTTATAATAAGGCGTTATCCGTGTATCGGTCTCAACATTGGCCGCCTTATCGTCTTTTGCCGGTTTTTCGGTCTGTACCTTCTCTTTCTTTGAAGTACTTTTATTCTTGTCAGTTTCATCAGTATTTCCCCATAGATTTACTGCGAAATAAAAAGCGAAAACGAAAAATATTGCCAGTGCTAAGGTCAAATAAAAACGAGGGTTTGAAGTTGAAAAATTTTTAGTTATTCCTTTCATTGTTTTTCACCTCCTCAAGTTTTCAGCTTCATCCATTGATTTTGATCTTTTTGACATTTTTTCTGCTCTCTTCAGTTTTGGGCAGAAACATTTTAAGAATTCCGTTTTTGAATTTGGCATCGATTTTTTCTACATCCAAGCCATCAGGCAGCGAAAAAGAACGCTGGAATGAGCCATAACTTCTCTCGGAAATGCGGCAAGTTTCGTTATCTTCGTCATGTTCGACTCGTTTTTCTCCTTTTATATTCAAAACATTGCCGTCAATTGAAACGTCAATATCTTTTTCTTCGACGCCGGGGAGCTCAGCGGTAATATCAATTCCTTTGTCCGATTCACTAATTTCAAAGCGCGGAACAAATGAACTTTGAGAACCCAAGGACGGGAACAAGAAACTTTCGTCGTCGAAAAAATTGGCGAAAAGTTTGTTCATCTGTTTTTGGAATTCTCCGATTACGTCATTGTCTTTTCTGACTTCTACCGGAAAAGAATTTTTTTTGTGCCAAGGCAACAAATCTTTAATCATAATGCATCACTCCTTTTTTAATGAGTTTTAAAAATAATAATGACGAGTTATGAAAAAAATAATATCTGTTTATTTATCCTGTTATCACCTCCTTTTTGGGTTATGTTCCGCTGTTATATTTTAGCAAATAATATGCCAAAATTACTGATGCCATATCGCTTCCGGTATAAACTGAGTTATTTCGACATAAGTGTGATTTATCGAGGCTGATTTTGCCCCAAAACAAGTGTGTCATTTTGTCACTTGTGACACGTTTTTTGTGTCATCTTGTCACTCTCTTAAATTCTCATAAAACATCAAATTATTTTAAAATTAACCATGATAATATTTTTGTTAAAAATGGCATGATTTTTGCTAAAATCTTTGTGCATAGAGGTAATCAGGTGGTTCCCTCAACTTGTAAATAATCCAATAAACCACAAGGAGTCGATGAAATGGCAGAGACCAGAATTCAACCGCTCAACGATCGGGTTCTTGTCGAACCCCAGGAAAAAAAAGATCAGATAAAAGGAGGGATTGTAATTCCCGACAGTGCCCGGGAAAAACCTATTGAGATGAAAGTAGTCGCCGTTGGTCCAGGTAAAATCAACGATGATGGGAAGCGCATCCCGATAGGCGTAAAAACAGGAGACCTTATTATATGTTCCAAATACGGCGGGACTGAAATAAAATATAATGATAAGGAATACAAATTAATCGGCGCAGATGATATTCTCGCCATAGTCGAATAAGTTTTCTTTAACCCTAATTCATAGGAGATATAAAATGTCTGCAAAACAACTTTTGTTTGATGAAAATGCCCGGCAGAAAATTCTCTCCGGGGTGGAACAGCTCAGCAGGGCTGTAAAAGCAACCCTCGGCCCTAAGGGACGCAATGTTGCCCTTGGCAAAAAATTTGGAGCGCCTACAGTGACTAAGGACGGGGTTTCAGTTGCCAAAGAAATTGAACTGAAAGATTCCTTTGAAAATATGGGAGCGCAGATGGTAAAGGAGGTTGCCAGCAAAACCTCTAACGTAGCCGGAGACGGGACTACCACTGCGACAGTTCTTGCGGAAGCGATTTTCCGTCAGGGGCTGAAAAATGTTACGGCCGGAGCTAATCCCATGGCTTTAAAGCGGGGTATCGACAGGTCTGTTGGCGCCCTGGTTGATGAACTTGCAAAAATCAGCAAAACCGTAAGCGGGCGTGAGCAAGTCGCTCAGGTGGCCACTATTTCCGCAAATGGCGATGCTACAATCGGCGAGATTATTGCTGACGCAATGGACAAGGTTGGCAAGGACGGAACCATCACCGTAGAAGAAGCCAAATCAATGGAGACCACTTTGGATGTGGTTGAAGGCATGCAGTTTGACAAGGG
>JBAYCO010000063.1:0-12104 GCA_041668685.1 Victivallaceae bacterium
ATTTATGTTAAATTTTCAGATTAATACAGTATAATCGGGCAGACGATTTATTTGGAGGAGAAGGGGAAAGTTTTTTTAGCTGGGAGCGCCGGTCGCCAACCTATCAAAATAACAATTCCTTAGTACAATTAAATTATTCTCCGGGATGCTTTACGCCTTGATACTATATCGCTTTATGGTATATTATGCCGCAGTTTGGTTATATAAAAAGGATAAATATGAGTAAAGTCCCGAATAGAAAAGAAATCCCGGAGGAAATGACCTGGGATATCGCGGTAATGTATGCCGCGCCCGAAGACTGGGAGAAAGATTTCGCCGCTATTTCGCCGCTGGTCGATAAGTTTATGGGCTTTAAAGGCCGCCTTGCGGAATCCGCCGCGGTCCTGCGGGAAGCTGTTGAAACGAATGACGCAATGGAAAGGCTCGCGGAAAAAGTTTATGTTTATGCTCACCTGCGGGCGGATGAAGATACCGGCAATTCGGAAAACCGGTCGCGGGAGGACCGCATTCGGACCCTGTTCGCTGAAATATCCGGGAAAACCGCCTGGTTCGATCCGGAAATAATGGCAATTCCATCGGTAAAAATGGATGAACTCCTCGCTGCGCCAGAACTGGAATTCTATAAACGGAGCCTGGAGGAACTGCTTCGCGCCCGTCCCCATACCCTGTCGGAGAAAGAAGAACGCATCCTCGGTTTGTCTTCCGATGTCATGGGAAACGCCTCCAAAACTTTCGGCATTTTGAACAATGCCGATTTACGTTTCCCGAAAATACCCGGTGACAACGGCAAAAAAGTGGAGCTTACCCACGGCAATTATATCAAATTCCTTGAATCACCGAAACGCGAAGTGCGCAAAAAGGCTTTCGCGGCGATGCACGATACTTACGGTAAACTGCGCAATACTTTCGCAACTACTCTTGACGGTACGGTAAAAAAACATGTCTTATCCGCTAAACTGCGGAATTACCCGTCGGCTTTGAACGCCGCGCTGTTTTCTGATAATATTCCGGAGAACGTTTATCTGGAACTCATTCAGGCGGTCCATGACAAACTTCCAGCCCTGCATAAGTACATTAAACTCCGGGCGGAAGTCCTTGGGCTGGATAAACTCGATATGTACGATATATTCGCCCCGCTGACGCCGGAATGCAAAGTCGAGTTCAGTTGGGACGAGGCGCGGGAAACTGTAAAGAAAGCGCTGGAGCCGATGGGCGAAGAATACTGCCGCCATCTGAACAAAGCGTTTGAACAGCGTTGGGTTGACGTGCTGGAAAACCGGGGAAAACGCTCCGGGGCTTATTCCAGCGGCTGTTATGATTCTCATCCCTATCTGCTTTTAAATTTTCACGGCACGCTCAATGATGTTTTTACATTGGCGCATGAACTCGGCCATTCCCTGCATTCGTTTTATTCAAATCATGCGCAGGAATATCATTACGCCGGTTACGAAATATTTGTCGCGGAAGTCGCTTCGACCACCAACGAGCTTCTTTTGCATGATTATCTTATCAAAACTACGGATAACGACAATTTAAAAACTTATCTGCTCTGTCATCTGCTGGATGAGTTGCGCGGCACCATTTACCGCCAGGTCCAGTTTGCCGAATTCGAATTGTGGATGCATCGCCAGTCTGAAAAATCAGTGCCGCTGAACGCGGATATGCTGAGTAAAAAATATTTTGAACTCAATGCCGAATATTACGGCGCAAGCATGAAAGCAGACCGGCGCATTGAAATGGAATGGGCCAGGATTCCCCATTTCTACTATAATTTTTATGTCTATAAATATGCGACCGGCATTTCCGCCGCGGTGCAGTTGTCAAACAATATCCTGAGCGGAGACGAACAGAAAATAAATGATTATTTCGGTTTCCTGAAAGCCGGGGATTCCAAAGATGTTCTGGACATAATGAAAGACGCCGGGGTTGACTTGTCAACTCCGGAACCGGTTCACGCGGCGCTGGATTTGTTCGACGCCACCGTCGGGCAGTTGCGCGAACTGCTTGTCAGGCGTCCTTAAACATAACGGTATGTCTTTGCTGATTTTCTCTAACATGTCTTCCGTTACTTCAACAAGCTTGCCGTCACGGAGAAACGCCCTTGACATACGGTCAAAAATATTGTTGCCGGCCTGGCGTTTCAATCCTTCGAGGTCGCCGATAATAACTATTTCCCGGCGGCACCGGGTGTGCGCCACATTGATGCGGTTGGGATTGTCCACAAAACCGATGCCTTCGTTCTTATTGCTGCGGACATAACAAATTATAACGACGTCGCTTTCGGCACCCTGAAAACTGTCTACCGTGGCAATCCTTGAATTGACGAAAGCGTACCAGCGCCGGTCGGAGATTTTCTGCTGCGGACATAAAGCCCTGACTTTTTCAAGCGAAATATTGTCGCGGATAAGGCTCACCTGCCGCCGGTAAGGGGCGATTATCGAAATTTCCTCCAGCGGATATTTTTCAACCGCCTGGTAAAAAGCGTAAAGGCAAAGTCCCGCCTCAACCGGATTGGATATCCCTGGTTTCTGGCGTTCAAGTTCCAGATGCTCACGGCGTTGCGCTTCCGGCAGGGAGGAAGTCGACAGGAAACACAATGTCGACGCCGGATATTTATCTTTTCGTTCGTGATACGAAAGCTTGAAGTATTCGGCGGATGAACTCGGAAGCACTCCGGCGTCATAGAACAAAGTCGAAGCGAAACGCAGCAGCCGGGGATTCTGGCAGCGGTAGGAGCGTTGCAGCATGATAACCGGGACTTTCCTGATCTTCGTCAGCCATTCAAGCGCACTGTGTTTTATCAAAGCTTTTCTTTGGTGGGATAAGGGTCCGAATTTTTCCGCCGCTTCGGCGATTATCGCGTGCGGCAGCGGAAATGGCGGCAATTGAAGGTGATCGCCGAAAAGAACCGCCCGCTTGCCGAAGCGCGCACAAAGCAGGAATTCCTCCATATTGGACATTCCCGCCTCGTCAAAAATAACCACGTCGTAACATCCGTTCTGCTTCATGTCGTCGCTGACGATATTGTCCCGGAGCAGTCCAACCTGGGTTCCCGCGTAAATTCCGCCGGTATTCAACTGCTGCCGTTTCAGGACAAAACGTTTGACGTTTCTTCCCTCGCCGATCCAGCATTGCGCCGCCACATCGGGAGCGATGCTCCGGTTGGTTTTGCCGAAGCGCAGAACCGGCAGGTCAATGATTCGACGACAGATATTATCAACCGCGGTATTTGAAGGCGCGGTTATCAATATTCTCAATCTTTGGGCGCACAACGTCCTGACAAGCTGTTCCAGACAGAAAGTTTTTCCCGTTCCCGGCGGCCCCTGGACCAGGACAAGAGGATTGGCGGGATCGACGGCGCTGCGCCAGGCGCTGCGCTGGGAAGCGTCCATGGAGACCGGAGGCGAACCTTTTTTGCCTGGCCTGAAAGTAAATTCCTTGAAACCCAGAATATACTTCAGGACGCTTTCCGAACGATCATCGTCGTCCCCGGCGCAGAAAGAATGATAAAGCTGCCCGAAAGTGTTGGTCAGGAATTCGCGCGGACTTCTCTGCAAGCGGATAAAGGTTCTTGACAGCAGTTTCGGGACATCCCGCGGATAATCGCAGCGCAGGCGGCCCAATATCCTGTTTTCATCGAAAATATCGACTTTGAACGTTCCCAGAAGGTCTCTTTCCCCGCGCAGGAAAACATTTAAAATATCATTCTGCCTTATCGGCATTTCCACATTTATATTTATTCTCAAGGGGATATCAAATTTTCCGGCCGGGCCGATTATTTCAGCGTCTTTCAATGGCAGTACGAAGTGGACTTCCTTTTCGGTCGCGAGACGGTACGCCTGGTTGATGAATTCCATATCCGCCTGTATCTGCCACGGCGTCCGGGCAGGGATCTCGGCAGCGGCGACTGTAGACTCAAGGCGGTCAAGATCACTTCCGCTTTCCCGTGAATAATCCCCGTCGAGCGGCAAACTCAATTGTCGGCTCAATTCATCCGTCGCCATATCCGCAGTCGCTTTTCCAATCAAATTTTTAATGAAAGCGGCGGATGAACGTTTCATCAGATTGATTAGACCCGGCGGATACAAGTCGGCAATTTCGGAGAGAACCGCGAGGAAATCTTTTTTGGTGAGAGCGAGAATATTTTTACCGGGGTCATGCCTGCGCACATGCGCGACGGCTTCCATAACGACTTCAAGTTTTTCGCCCATACTGTAATCGTCATCGCTGAACAGTATAAGGTCGTCTTCATAAATCCTGGCGTCTCCATCGGTGAAAGTCAGGAGAAAACGTTTTTCCCATTCACTTGTTTCGATCAGCAGGGCGGGGCACATGTCGCTGGTCAGCCAGCTGTAATAAGCGATTTTATTTCCTTCATGTTCCGGCAGGTCGAACTTTATTCCCATTAATTCGATTGAATCCCCGACCGTAAACGGCTGCGGTGAATAAAGGCTTTCCCACAATTCGTAAAAATCTTTGGTTAAGACGTAATCCGGATTACTTTGCCACAAACGCCGGCCTTCTTTATAAAAGAAGTCTATTTTATTTATTTCATTGTTCACACTAAAAACTCATTTACTTTTCTGGGGCTTGTCCTGCTTGCGAATCTTTTCCTCCAGCCGGTAGTTCAGCAAAGCGTTTTCCGCGTCCTTTTTCTGTTTTCGCAAAATTTCCATTTTACTCTGCAAGTCGGCAGCGGTTTTCTTCAGCTCAGTTATTTCTTTATTATAATTCTCGTTCGATACTTTGGTTTCGCGATTCAGGGTATTCAGTTCGACAATCCGGGCCAGGAGTTCTTTGCGGTTCTTATCGACGCCTTCCTTCATTAATTTAATTTCCTCCCGCTGTTGTTCAAGCATGGATTTGCCGTATTTGGCGAGCATGGTTTTAACAGCAAGCTGCTGATTGGAAAGTTCCGATTTTAATTTATCAATGTCTTCGCGGGAATTCTTATTGTCGCCTTCAATTATTGAAGAAAGTTTTTTCAGGTCGAGCCCTCGCTCCTTGTCGAGAACCATGTGTTTTTGCAGTTCTTCAATGAATAAAGCTTTGTTCTGGGCGATGCTTTTCTCAAGGTTCTGTTCCGTATTTTTCAGGGTTTCTTTTTGGCTGAGCAGTTGATAATAAATTTTGCTGGAACTGAGCGCTACCGCGATAACGACCGTAAATCCCAGCGCGATAACCAGTAAAAGCCGCCGGGAGTTTTGTTTGGTAAGTTTATTCGCATCAAGGTGAGTGCTGTGCGCGTTGGTCGCCACATCATGGAATTTCATGTGGAGGACGCGTTCGAGCTTTTCCTGCTGGTGCTTCAATACCGGCAGCATCGCCGCCAGTTGCGCCTCATGCAGTTCGGTAGCGGTCTCACGCAGTTTTTCTATAATCATATATTCAATTTTTTCGATCTGCTGTTTAATGACAAACACTATTTCTTCGATGGAAAGATCGGCTTCGGGCGGAAATTGTTCATCTGCCTTTACCGGCATATCATCGGAAAAATCTGCGTTTGCCGGATGTTTTTCAGCCAGTTTCCGCATGATTTCGGAGACCGTTTTGCCTTCGGTGCGGAGATCGGCTATTTCCTTGAGCACTTCCAGGGAACTGTCGAAATAAATCTTTCGGTGTCCCCTGATTTCAAAGTCAATATACCGTTCGTAACGTTCCAGCCAGTCTTTCAGCGTGGTACGCGGTACGTCGAGCAGCTTTACAAAATCAGCGATGATATAAGTTTTTCGGTTGTCCATAATTAAACTCCTTGTATGCCGACAATTTGTATAATTCTCTCCAAATCCGTTTCTATTTGTTTTTTCAGTTCGCCGGGAGATAAAAAGCAACGCTCTTCACGGATATATTCCAGAAGTTCGACTTCCACTTTCCCGCCGTAGATATCTTCCGAAAAATTTATACAATGCACCTCAAGCCGAACCTTTTTTTCGTCCGGGCGGTTATATGTCGGAGACACTCCGACATTAACGGCGGCGGTATATTTCCTTCCGTTTATAAAAGCCCGCGCCGCATATACTCCGCATGGGGGCAATACCCCGTACTGGATATTTAAGTTAGCGGTTGGATGCTGCAAGTCCCTGGTTGCGTCCTGATGGCCCCGTTCGACAATCCCGGCAAGACTGTAATTGCGCCCCAGCATTTCAGCGGCTTCTGACAATTTCCCGCCGGCAACCGCCCTTCTGACGCTCGTGCTGCTTACCACTTCACCGTTCATAACCAGTTCCGGGACAGCGGCAAAATCGAAACCTTCCTCAACGGACATTTTTTCCAGCAGATCGATTCCGCCTGAGCCTTTAGCGCCGAAACGCCATTTTTCCCCGACGCAAAGTCCGCAGATTGTAACTTCCGGCGAATGCAGACATTTTTCCATAAACTTCTCCGGGCTCTGTTCCGCAAAACTCTGCGAAAAAGACAAGGTGACTACCGCTTCTGCTCCGTAATTGTGAAGCAGGCATATCCGCTTCCAGGGAGAAATCAGAAGCGGCGGCGGGTTTTGCGGATTCAGGACCGCGCGCGGATGCGGGTAAAAAGTCATCGCCACAGGGACGGAATTATTTTTTCCCGCCATTTCAGCGAGTTGCTTCAATAAAAGCTGATGTCCGCGATGAACCCCGTCAAAAACCCCTATTGCGACGCTGACGCGCGTAATACCGTTTTCAACCAGTTCCCCTAATGAACTTACATTTAGCTTTATATTTCCAGTCATTCTTATATTTTGGTAAAAATCGCTTAAATCTTTGCAATATATAGTATTTAAAGGTATATTTATGTTAAGGAATTTCAACCGTTATTTTACCGTCATTTTGTTTTTTTAGCGAAAACTTTGCGGTTTAGGGGAAAAATAACGTTTTTTGACGGTTAAAGGACATGAATTTTAACGAAAGAGATATTATAAAGTGAAAAAAATATTGTATCCGGGGAGTTTCGATCCGCTGACAAACGGTCATCTGGATTTAATCAAGCGGGCAAGTAAACTCTTCGACGAGGTTATCGTCGGCGTCGCTATAAACCGGGATAAAAATTATTTTTTGACCCAGACGGAAAAAGTGACGGTTATTCAGGAATGCTGCGTTGATTTGCAGAACGTCACTGTCACTCCGTTCAACGGGTTGATCGTTAGCGCCCTGAATGCCTGTAAGGCCCAGGCTATTTTGCGCGGCTTGCGGGCTTTTTCCGATTTTGAATATGAACTTCAGATGGCATTGATGAACCGCAGTCTGAATCACAAATGTGAAACAATTTTCATGATGCCCACACCAAGGAATTCTTTTGTAAGTTCAAGCATTGTCAAGGAGGCCGCTTTGCTGGGGGCTGATTTTTCACAATACGTCCCGGCGCCGGTTTTCGAGCTTATCAGCCGGAAACTCGCGGCTATGCGGAAACAGTAATGATAAGTTTTTCGGTAGATCTTTTAAAAAAACAGGATATAGATATCGAAGGCGAAGAACCCCCGTCCTTTCTGGAAGTCGGGGATTCGGAAATGATATCCTTCAAAGACAATATCCGTTATAAACTGCATGCCTCGCTAGTCTCCGGCGGCATCCTGGTAAAAGGCGGCGTAAGCGCTGGTTACGACGGCGTGTGCGGCCGTTGCCTGGAACATTTCAAGGGGAAATTCGGAATTTCCGACCTCTGTTTATTTTATGAAAACGTCTGCGGCGCAGAACTGGATGTCAGCGAAGACGTTCGCGCGGCTCTTGTCGTGGAAATCCCCATGAACTGCATATGTAATGAGAATTGCCTAGGATTGTGCCGCTGTTGCGGCTGTAACCTTAATAAGGAGCAATGCGATTGCGAAGATACTGATGACGGCAACAATCCATGGTCGGAACTGAATAAACTCAAACTGTAGGAGGCTGTGTGAAAAAACTTTTGTTTATCTTGACCGCTTTCTTTGTGTCTGTGTTTTTCCTGGCGGCGGAAGACAAAGCCGAAGAGGAAAAAAAGCCGGAAGCCGAAGCTGCTGAAGCTTCAAAAAAGGAAGATGAGAAAAAGAAACTGGAAATAGACAAAGAAAGTACGCTGAAAAAGGACAATAAGACGTTTGAGTTTGACAGCTCCAACACTTTGGATAAGGGAAAAAAAAGCACTTTGGATTTCGATACTGCTTCAACTCTTTCCGGTTCGAGTTCAAGTTTGTCGGTCAATACGACGGTTAAAAACATAAGAGAGCGATTGCGGCAGAGCCCGGAAAAAGCTAAAATACTGCAAGCGAAAGCCGTTTATGTCGCGAAACTTAAGAAAGAAGCGGAAACGACCGGAAATCCTGCTGCCGTAAAAGCCTGCGCCGATTTTGCCGAAAGCCTGAAAAACCTGGGCGATTTCTATGCCGGACAGGGGAAGGATGTGTCCAACGAAAAATTATTCAAAGCCTATAATGACTGCCGATACCTTGAAAGAGGAATATCGCAACTTAAACTGCTGGTGGCAAACGCTAAATACAATGCCCCGGCGGCAAAGAAAATCAGGAAGTTCCAGCGAGCGGCGGCGAACTACCGGGACCGGGCCAGGATGGCTGCCCGGCAGGGGTACAAGGCCAAGGCCGAATATTACAGCACCTGTGCCGAACTGAAAGGACAGGCGGCGGTTGCTTACGCTAAAGATCCCAAAATTGAGGAGCGCTGTAATGACGGTATAAAAGTCGCCAGGAACAAATACCTTATGAATGACGCGAAGGAATCCGCCGCCCGTTTCCGGCGGCGTGCGCAGGACGCTCGCGCCCGCGGCGATAAAACGAATGCGGAATATAACGAAAAAGTCGCTATCCTGAAGGAAAGACTGTATAACGCCTATAAAAGCAATGACGCAAGCGCGGTGAAAGCAATTCTGAAAGAATACGGCGAAATGCGTTCAGGAAGATAAATTCTATAACCATTTCTTTCTGCGGAAAAACATCACCATGACAAGCGCCGTCACGGTCATTATGGCAAGCGCGAGAAAATAACCGTAACGCCATTTCAATTCAGGCATATTGGCGAAATTCATTCCGTATATGCCGGCGATAAAAGTCAGCGGAATAAATATGGTGGCGATAAGGGTCAATACCTTCATGACTTCATTCATCCGGTTGCTGATGCTGGAAAGATAGATTTCCAGCAGCCCGGAAATCATTTCCCTGACCGATTCCGCGTTATCGGAAATCAACAGCATGTGACTGTCCAGAACCTGATAATATTTTTCCGTTTCTTCGCCGATGAACGACGAATCGTCGCCGCGCATGGAATGAATCATTTCACGCAGCGGCCAGACCGATTTCCGTATTAAAGCGGCAATGCGTTTTAGCTTTTGAAGTTCTTTCAGCAGTTCGGGGATGGGAGAAGAAATAACTTTTTCCTCCATTTCTTCCAGTTCGCCGCTTAACTGGTTGATAAACATGAAATAGTAATCCACCGCAAGGTCGAGGTGGCAGAAAGCCAGATAGTCGATTCCTTTTGAACATATCCGCCCTTTGCTTTTTTCAACCCGTTCGACAAGCGGTTCTAGAGACGAGTCTTCCGAGGTCAGGAACGTAATCAGAGTTTTCCCTGACGCGACAAGGCACAGGGGAGTCATTTTAAATTCCGAACCGCCGGTCATGAAAGGAAATTTCAAAACCGCGAAAAAACAGTTTCCCGACACCGAAAAACCTGGACGCACCATCGAACAATTCTGGATGTCTTCAAGCCGGAGGACATCCAGTCCGAATTTCTCCCCGATAAATTTCAATTGTTCAACCGCGGGGATACCGTGGTAAATAAGCCAGGATATTCCGTCTTCAGCGCGTTGCGCCAGGGCTTCTTCAAGAGTTATGCCGCTTTGGCGTTTCGCTCCAGAAGCATTGTAGGACAGCATTTCCAGGCGGGCAGGCGAAGCTTTTCGGCCTTCATCCAGGTACCCCGGATGCTTGCCGAAGAGTTCATATTTTGATTTAACGGTTGTCAGTTTCAGCATTTTCAGGCTCACTTTTTTGGGTGTCAGTCATTTCCACGGGAAAAGGCCGGGTAACGCTTCCCGCGTAAATGGTACGGTGCGGGAACGGTATTTCTATGCCTTCTTCGTCAAAACGCTTTTTGACCTCCTTTAGAATGGAATTACGCAAAACCACGTAATCAGATTTTTCGAACCATACGCCGAAAAGGATTTCCTGGCAAGAGTCCATAAATCCCTGGAAAATAAGGATCGGTTCCGGTTCGTCCAGACAATACGGGTTGCGCCTGGCAATATCTTGCAGTACTTCAAAGGCGTGTTCAACGTCGTCCTTGTAAGCGATGCTGATCTTGAGGTCGAGACGGCGGATCGGGAAACGGGTGATATTGACGAAAGTCGCCTTCATCAGCTTTTCGTTGGGAATACGGATAAGCAAATTGTCGAAAGTCCGCAGATTGACCGAAAGCAGGTCCATGGAATATATGATGCCGAGTTGGCCATCGGTTTTTATCAGGTCCCCGATCTTGAACGGTTTTTCCCAAAGCAGGAACAAGCCGGAAATGACATTTGAAAGGCTGTTTTGGGCCGCGAAACCGACCGCTACGGCCGCGATGCCCGCGGCCCCGAAAAGCGCGGTAAGGCGGATGTCCAGTTCATACATGACAGACAGGGCGATTATGATAAAACCGCCGTAGTTAATTATCTTATACAGGATCAGCCGGGTTTGCGGCTTCAGCTTTTTACCGGCCAGTATTCTGAGATAAGTGTTCAGGATAAACAACAATATAACGCCGATCAGCACTATCATTGCTATCCGGTGAATGACCGGGTAATGCGTATTATACAGTTTTAAAATTTCATTCAGCATAATTCCCTAAACTGTTTTGAATGATTTAAACATGAGAGACTGAATCTGTTTCATCCGCGGCGGACTGAGTGTTCTGCCGCCGGGATTCAGGTAACTGATTTTATTCATCCGGTCCCGCCCTGCGTAAACAAGCTTGCATTTTGAAGTTGCCGGGGTGCGGTTTCCTTCCGCCCGGAAAAGTCCCATATATTCAGTATGCAGGCATAAACGTTCAAAGCGCAGTATTTCCGCCGCATGGTTTTCTATTTCGATAGCGCATACCGCCTGTATTCGGGATGGAGACAATTTTTCCATGGAAGACAATACCTGTCCTTTAAGGGAATACCCCAGTACGCCTTCGTCAGGTTCGCCGAACCAGGTTTTCGAAAGTACGGTAAGCGGGTATTCAGCCAATTTGGAACTGCAAACGGTCAGTTCGACGGATAAAGGTATGGAGCAGTAGGCGGAGACAAGCTGTCCCGGCATTATTTCCTGAACCATGTCCGGTTTCAGCACTACCGGGCGGTCAGGCAGGCGCAGGGAAAAACGGATGGCGCCGCCGTCTTTATGCCAGGCGGTTTTATGCCATCGGCTTTCAAATTTATCTTTAAGCAGTTTGGAAATGCCGGAATGCCGGTTCCTCATCAGCAGTTCGGATTCATCCGCGGAAAGTTTCAATTCCATTTCAAACTGACCGGCTTTGATACCAAGGTGTTTATTTTCATTCAGGTAAATATCGGTATCCAGATATTCATCGATGAAAGTTTCCTCGGATACGTTCAGCATTGCCGTTTCAGTTTTTGCCGTCTGCTCATCCATAATCAGTCGCTGCCGCAATTTGAAAATACACAAAATTCCATAATAATACTAAATATATAATACTCCGGGGAAACATTCAAGGTCTATAAAAAACAAAACCGCCGGTTACTCCGGCGGTTTTGTGGATTTTTAATAGTTATAAAGTAGTTCCGGGAGCAGCCTTGCTCCGGCATTGAAAAACAATGATTTCAGTGAAAATCTACGGCCATTGGTCGCGGAGCAAGGCTGCTCTCGCGACTACTAAAAACAACTATGAAACACTATGGTCCTTCAGAACTTAAAGTTCATAAGCGGAAGTACCGGTATGAAAGCACCCTTAATATAGTTGACCAAACCGAACTGGATTCCTTTCTCGCTGCTTACGTTCACAACTCCGAACTGGACTCCGTTTGATTTTTTCGCGGTGTTAACGAGACTTGCCTGGACCCCGTTCAGTTTTTTGCAAACGTTAACGAAAGCGAATTGCATTCCGTCAACATCATCAGCGCAATTGACCGCGGAAGTCTGAAGCCCCATAAGATTATCGCAA
>JBAYCO010000064.1:0-11888 GCA_041668685.1 Victivallaceae bacterium
ATTTATGACTCAAGCGAGACGCTTGAGCTACATTATTAACCGTTTCCTTCTATGTTAACGTTTCCCGCTCCCCTATGGGGAGTTTAAGGCAATACCACGTCCTCTGGGCGTGGTTTTTTATTTGTTTGTGGTTATACTGGTTTATGGAATGTTGCTGTAATCAAAAAATGGTAATGGCTCAGTCTTTTCCTGAGGCTGAATGTGCTGCTTTACGTGATAGTAGCACAACCGTCCCGGTTGTGTCGGTGGGCAGTTGACGTCTGTTCCGTTTATGACTCAAGCGAGACGCTTGAGCTACTATTTAAACCTGCGAAAAGAGTGAGCCATTACAAAAAATGTAAAGAATCAATACAAAAGCAGAAATAGGTATTGTTGATTTATCAAAGTTGTATTATACTAATTTAATGGCTAACAACCCAAGCAGGAGTTTAATTATGAATATCAATTATTACAATCCTACTAATCTTATTTTTGGTCCGGGAGCGCTTTCACATCTTGGAGAGCGAACTGTTGTATATGGCAAAAAAGCCTTAATTGTCACTGGCGGCGGAAGTGTTAAGCGTACTGGAATATTCGACCGTGCAGTAGCCGGCTTGAAAGAAGCCGGCGTTTCTTATGCTGAATGTTCCGGGATAGAACCAAATCCAAAGATTTCTTCCGTCAGGCGTGGAGCCCGGATTGCACGGGAAGAACAATGCGATATTGTTATTGCACTAGGCGGCGGAAGCACAATGGACGCATCCAAGGTTATTGCCGCCGCTTTTTACTACGATGGAGATCCATGGGATATGGTTTGTCACGGTCAGCCTGATTGGCATATTCCGGCCAGGGCATTGCCTATTATTACCGTACCAACTATTGCCGCAACAGGGTCAGAGATGAATAATTCCGCGGTAATTTCAAACAAGGAAAGTCTGGAAAAATCATTTGCCATGGGCGAATGCCTTTTTCCAAGGGTTGCTCTGGTAGATCCTGAACTTACAGTAAGTGTTCCAAAAGATCAAACGGCCTATGGCGTTTGTGATATCATTACTCACGTAACGGAATCATATTTTAACGGAATTGAAGGGACGCCTATTCAAGACCGTTTTGCGGAAGGCGTCATTCTTACTGCCATCGAATCCGGTCTGAAAGCTATTGCTGATGGAACTGATATCGAAGCCAGAAGCCAGGTTCAATATGCATCCATTCTTGCTCTCAACGGCTGGGTTCATTCCGGTACCGGTTGTGCTTATCCGGTTCACATGATCGAACACACGGTTTCCGGTTTTGAGGACATTACTCACGCCGCAGGGCTGTCAATAATCAATCCATCCTGGATGCGTTTTGCCGCGAAACACAATACCGCGAAATTTGTTCAGTTTGCCGAACGGGTCTGGGGACTTAAAGGTAGAGGCCCTGATGATCTGGATTGCGCCCTTGCGGGTATTGACCATTTTGAAAAATTCCTCAGGGATATCGGCTGTCCGACACGTTTTTCCGAACTGGGTATCAATGGTTCATCAATCAAAAAATATGCTCAAGTTACCCTGCGGATCGTCAATGACGGAAATGGCAATCTGCCGGCCCGTCCGCCGATGAGCGAAGAAGATATTGTTGCTGTACTCAAAGCCGCTCTATAGTAAAACTTATAAGGAAACAGAATAATGCAAAGAAAAACTCTGGCAATGGCCGCTGCAAGTACATTATTTGCCTCATTCGGATGTGCTGCCGCAGACGAAAATATCGAAAAAGTTACTGTTAAACCGGAAAAAATTCTAATCGCATATTTTTCCTATTCGGGAAACACTCGCTATGCGGCGGAACAAATTAAAAAAAACACCGGAGGAACCCTGTTTGAAATCAAACCGGAAAAGGCGTATCCGGCAGACTACAGTACCTGTGTGGCTCAAGCAAGAAAAGAATGCGGCAGCGGCTTCAAGCCGAAACTTGCCGCAACAGTCAAGGACATGGAGCGATACGACGTGATATTCATCGGTTCTCCAAACTGGTGCTCAACGCTCGCTCCGCCGGTACTGTCTTTCCTGTCGGCTTATGATTTCAGCGGCAAAACTGTCATCCTGTTTGTAACCCACGGCGGCGGAGGAATGGCAAATTGCGAAAAGGACTTCCGCAAGGCTTGCCCAAAAGCAAATATATTAAAAGGAAAAAACTTTTCCGGCAGCAGCATCAGAAAGGCTGATTCTGAATTGAAAAAGTTCGTAAACGACAGGGTAATTATCAAACAATAAAGGACGCAAGTGTGATGAGAACTACATTTACAGGAATTTTAATTACGTTGTTTTGTATATTTCAAAATATGGAAGCTGAGACTATGAAAACAAATATATTAACCGAAAAAGAACAGAAACTTGCAGCTATTGCCGCTTACTCGGCAAAGGGGGACCTTGCCGGTCTGAAAACCGCGTTAGCCGCCGGACTTGATGCGGGGCTGACGGTCAATGAAATCAAGGAAATTCTTGTTCAAGCATACGCATACTGTGGTTTTCCACGCAGCCTGAATGCCCTTGGAACTTTTATGGCGCTGGTAAATGAACGCGGAAACAAAGACGTTGAAGGCAAACTACCTGGTCCCTTGCCCCGCGAAAAAAGTATCGAGTTCGGTACGAAAAATCAAACGAAGCTTTGTGGCGCCCCAGTTAAAGGTGCGCTTTTTGAGTTTGCGCCTGCCATTGATGAATACTTGAAGGCTCATCTTTTCGGCGATATTTTCGCTCGTGACAACGTAAGCTGGAAAACACGTGAGCTAGCTACAATTGCCATGCTTGCGGTAATTCCCGGAGTGGAACCACAGTTGAAAGCACATATTGGAATTGCGAAAAACAACGGCCTTACAGACGAACAGATTGAAGCAATCCTCGCGATTGCCAGCCCCATCGCTTCGCCCGATGTATTCGCAAAGGGAGATATCCTGAAGGATTTTTTTACCGGCGGGGAAGTGCGCTGTGCTATGCTCATTGTGAATAAGGAAAATGATCTTTCTGTTTATAATGTAACCTTTTCTCCCGGAGCGCGTACAAAATGGCATAAACACGCTGTTGGCCAGCAACTGCTTTGTACGGTCGGCGCCGGATATTATCAGGAACGCGGCAAACCTGTACGGAAACTTCAGCCCGGCGACGTCGTTGAAATTCCGGCAAATACCGAGCATTGGCACGGGGCGGCGCCTGACAATGAATTTGTTCATATCGGCACAACGACCAAGATGAGTGAGAACAAAGTAACCTGGCTTGAACCGGTGTCCGACAAAGATTACAAAGCCGCCGCGAGCAGCAAATAAAAATTCCACGGTCTGTTATCCAATCAATTTGCATTAACTGCTGCCTGAACGGTTCTTGAAAACCGCCGATAAAATGCTATTGTAATATCTTCAGAATATTAATCGCATAATATAGAGCTGTTATTATGATTATTAAGACAAAGGCATTTCCGCGGGCGGCCTTGATCGGTAATCCTTCAGACGGGTATTTCGGCAAAACCATTGCGTTTGTTTTCAGCAATTACCATGCGGAAGTCCTGATGTATGAAAGTCCTGAACTTGATTTGATGCCTTCGCTGCGCGATCATTCCAGTTTCAAAAGCATTGAACATCTTGCCGAGGATGTCGGGATGTTCGGTTACTACGGCGGAATCCGCCTTTTGAAGGCGACCATCAAAAAATTTCACGATTACTGCCTGAATCACGAACTGAAACTTGACGAGCGCAATTTCACTATTCGCTACCAGACAACTATTCCGAACCGCCTTGGTCTGGCCGGATCTTCCGCGATCATAACCGCCTGTATCCGGGCCCTGAAACGCTTCTACGGCGTGAAAATCTCCAAACCGGTACTGGCGAATCTGGTCTTATCTGTGGAAAAAGAGGAACTCGGTATTGACGCCGGGCTGCAGGACCGGGTCGCGCAGGCCTACAATGTCCCGGTTTATATGGATTTCAACCGCTCCCATATGAAAAAATACGGCTACGGGATATATAAGGAAATAGAATTGCCGGAGTCCCTGAATTTATATATCGCTTTTCGTACCGACCTTTCCGAAGGTTCTGAAATTCTGCACGGACACCTCCGGGAAGATTACGAAAACGGCAAACCTGAAGTCCTGAAAGCAATGGGCGAATGGGCGGAGCTGACTGATAAAGTATGGAAATGCGTTACCGAAAACAAAGCTCCCGAACTCCATAAACTGCTCAACCGGAATTTTGATTTGCGCCAGGAAGTATGCACCACAATTTCCCCGAAAAACAAACGGATGGTAAACCTGGCGCGCGAATCCGGCGCTTCCGCGAAATTTACCGGTTCCGGCGGCGCGATCATCGGCACTTACAAAGACGAAGCCATGTTCTGTTCCCTCCGGGAAAAACTCAATGCCGAGGGAATCCAGGTAATTAAACCGCAAATCGTCACTTCTTGTGAGGAAGCTTTCGAATAGGATTATACTGGAGAATATAATGATTAAAAAAGCTGTTATCCCGGCGGCCGGTTTCGGTACGCGCTTTCTGCCTTTTACCAAGGCTGTCCCCAAGGAAATGATCCCATTGGTGGACAAGCCCGTAATCCAATACGTTATTGAAGAGGCCGCTTCCGCGGGGATCACCGATATCCTGATAATAATCAGTTCCGGGAAAACGGCGATCCAGGAACATTTCAACCCTGACGCCGGGCTTGAAACGAGGCTCGAAGCGACCGGAAAAAGTGAAATGCTTGCGGAATTGCGCCGCATTGACAAACTGGCGAGGCTGCATTATGTCTATCAGCAGGAACTGAACGGCTTGGGCGATGCGGTGATGTATGCCAGGAGTTTTGTCGGCGACGAACCATTTGCGATTTTACTTGGGGATACTGTGCTTTCTTCCGACGGCAAACCTGTGATTTCCCAGCTCCTGGCAACTTACGAACAAACCCGCTCCTCGGTTGTCGCGCTTGAGGAAGTGCCATGGGAAAAGACCTCCCGCTACGGAGTGGTCGACGGCAAGTCGGAAGACGGTGTTCTGTACAAAGTCAACGGCTTTGTCGAAAAGCCCGCTCCGGAAAAAGCGCCTTCGAACCTGGCTGTCGCCAGCCGTTATGTTTTCAACCCGGAAATATTTGATTATCTGGCGGCGACTCCGCGCGGCAAAGGCAATGAAATTCAATTGACCGACGCGATGCGTCTAATGCTGAAAGACCAGGCGATGTACGGGTACAGGTTTGACGGGAAGCGCCATGATATCGGCAATAAGCTTGACTTTGTTAAAGCCACGCTGGAATTTGCGCTGAAGCGCCCGGAATTCAAAGACGAGATACTCAAATACATAAAAAGTTTTTAGAAAGTCAGCTCTCTTTGAAGCGCCGCCAGTATTTTGCGGATAATATTGCCGCCGATGGAAGAATATTTGCGGATATTTACCATTCCTGAACGTCCGACCGGCAGATTTACTGTTTCATCTATTTTTATAGTTACCTGATAACAGGGATGAAGGGGCTTGAAATACCCTTGTTTCGGAGTCTGGCTGCTGAGAATGCTGCCGCCGAATACGTCCAGCAGGGGGCTTGGCTCCAGTTCCGCGGCGATGTCGTTTACCGCGATGATTTCTCCGGGGCAGGGCGTCAGGTCGTCTTCCAGATAAAGTTTGATTTTATCCCCGGTTTGCAGTTTCCGCATTTCATCTTCCCCGACATAGGCGGTAACTTCCTTTAACTGCGGATTGTAAACTTCCCCTATAACATCGCCTTTCCTGAGCCATTTACCCTCTTTCAAATTGCGGTCGTAAAGAGCGAATACTCCATGAAGTGAGCTTCTGATCTGCAATTGCGTTTCCTGGCGTTTAAGTTCTTTGACCAGGTTGCGGCTGTTTTCCAGGGCGCGCCTGTCTATCCTGATCTCGCCGAGCCGGTCGGAGCTGTTTTGCGCCTGGTCAAGAATGGTTTCATCTATTTTTATACCGATCCGGGCTTCATTGAGCCGCCAGGAAAGATACGGATTAGACTGTTCGAACAGCAACTGGCCGCTTTTTACTTTCTGCCCGTCTTGCACCAGCATCCGGGCAAGAAAACCGCTGCGGGCGTAGATGCGTTCAAATTTCATCGGGCGAACTTCACAGGGCAGGCTTACATCCCAGGGCAAAGGCAGGAAAAAACAAAGCAGAATTATCGTGAATCCCAGATATGACAGGGCGGAACGCGCCCGGTTCATTTTTTTGCGCATCATAGTTAAAAATCTTATTTCGCCGGTTAAAGGTTTTAATACTAATAAATACACTTCCATGCAGAATAATGCAATGCCTATAACTTTGGGAAACTGGAAATAAACGATCAAGATTATCGAGGTATACAGGAAAATGCGATAAATGAAGGCGCAAATCCCGAATATGACCAGGAAATGAAATTTCCAGCCGGAAACCCGGTATTCTACCGGCGTTTCGAGCCCGAACAGGCGTTTGCGCCATATGGCCCTGAGCTGTTCCGTCGCCCGCTGCTGGAGATTATCGATTCCCACCAGGTCCATCAGCATGAAATAACCGTCATAACGGATAAACGGGTTCCCGTTTATCAGGACGGTGTTGATTATGCTCACGGCGAATATGAAATAAGCGATGGAATGCGTAAGTCCGGGAACGGTATTTACCCACACCAGCGCCGCGCCGCCGCCGATAAGCATTTCGCTGATTATTCCGGCGCCGTCGATCAGGAAGCGTTTTGCGCGTTTGCGGAGCCGCCAGGAGTCGGTCAGATCCGAATACAGGCGAGGAACAAAGAACACCAGCGCTATTCCCATGCGCCGCACCCTGATGCCGTAAATTTTGGCGGTATAGGCGTGCGCCAGCTCATGAATGAATTTAACCGCGATTACCGCCAGCGTGTATCTGGCCAGTCCCTGCAATGAAATCGAGCTTATGAATTTTTCCGTGAATTTGTGCCAGTTCATAATCAAACCGGCGTAACCGCAGAGCGCGATTATCCACAACAGCGACAGGGTCCAGCGATTGAATACCTGCCGGACCGCGTAGACCGTGCGGTTAAGGAAACGGTCCGGTTTGACGATTGGAATCTTAAAAAACAGATATGAGGACATCAGGCGGTGCCAGAACGTTTTCTTTTTCATTTCGCGCAGTTGGAGGGTTCGGGCTTCGCTTTGGAGGTACCTCGGCATGAATAAGCTGTTTTCCTCAAGGAACTTTATCATTTTCAGTACTTTCCGCTCGTCGGTATGGATCCCGACGGATTCGAGTTTTTCTATGTACTGGACGATATCCATATTCCCGGATAAGACTCGCAGCATCTGATAGCTTTCGTTGCTTATTTTGAAATAAACGTCGGCAACCGGATCAAAGATGACCCAGCTCGGTTCGCCGGAAATACCGGGTTCTCCCGGAAACAGTTCAAGGTCATTGCGCAGGCGGCCGATGTAATATTTCTGTCCTTCCGGCTGGGGTTGTTGTCCGTTGACTGCCGGCGCGTTATTTGAAGCTATCGGTGGTTCGGGAGTATTTGCGCTGATTGCCGTTTCGTCTTTTTTCTCTTCATTTTCTGCCATAGCCGGAGGAGCTCCTTGTTTGCTAAACCTGGCGCCACCACAAGACTATGTTTCGAAACAGATAATAACCGAGACGTATCCGGGGACCGGAAATGCGCGCGATGCCGCGCTGGCCGCAGATTATATCGCTGGGCGGATTGTCCATTCTCAGGCGGATCAAATAACAAAATACTCTTTTCTCGGTAAGCGTCGGCTTGGGGCTGACGGTTATGATATCACATTTTATCGGGGTTTCCGGGCTGTTGTGCAGATACAGCGTTACGGTGCTGTCCTTGGCCAGGACAGACGCATGGCGTTCGTTCAGATAAGCTAAGGCCAGCAGTTTATCCGTTGAGACGATTTCAAACAATTTTTCTCCCGCGTGAACCGCGCGGCCGGTAAGTTTATCGGCGTCCCCGATATCCAGTTTGCCGGATATTTCAGCGTTCATCTCGCTTTTTTGCAGTTGCCAGCGGTTTTTCTTGATGTCGATTTCAGCCTTTTCTTTCTGTAAATTAAGCAGTTTCACCTGGCCCCGCTTGGAAATGTCGTTAAACGACTCGTTCTGGATAAGGTCAAGTTTCGCCTTTATCTTATTATATTCGTTCTGGGCGCTAAGCAGTTTAAAGGTCAGTTCTTCGTTGTCGTATTTCAGTACCGGGGCTCCTTTTTTAATGAACCTGCCGCTTTCGTTGTCGAAACAACTGTCTATGATTCCGTCGAAAGGAGCATAATAAATATTCTCGACTTCGGGAATGACTTCCGCGTTTGCCGCTATATTTTCGCGCACTTTAACCGCGAACAGGCATATTACAAAAACAAAGAGCAGCGCCGGGATTATTCGCGACGGCTTGAAGAAAGCGCGGCGGCCGACCAGGGAATTCAACATCCCTTTCCTGCGGACATTCAAGGCATATTGCAACGATTCGGAGTAATGACGGCAAAGCAGGGGCAGCAGGGCGGAAGCCGCGGCGGCCGAACGTTTGTTTTCAAATTCAACTATCCAGACCAGGAATTCCGCATGGCCTTCCTGCGTGTCGGGCGGTACTATCGGCATTGCCATAACGGCTTTGGCGCTTCCCAGGAAATATTCAAGCGCCTCAAAAGGACGCGGCCCGGCATCCTTGGACTGTAAAAATTCCCGGTCGACCACGACTGCCCGCGTCAGGTTTTTGAGAGCCCGCGCCAGATAAAGCAAATTTATCGCGTATTCACTGTTGCTGTTTACTTCCGGCTGATTGCTGATCGCCAGCACGGACGGGTGTGAACCCCGGAAGTCAAGCAGGGCGGAACGGCTGTACGGGACCGCCAGGACGCTGTTGTTAACGACATAGGCGGCCCATTGGGCGAGATTCTTTTTCTCGAAAGATTCATGGCCGAGGCGCAGTATCGCGGACAGCGCGTTCAGTTTGCCGCGTGCTTTAAGGAGTTCTTTCTGGAGGTCTTTTTCTTCGGGCATTATTTTTTCTTTTTATCCGCGTTTTTTTTATCTTTAACCAGCGCTCCGGACATGCCGGCGCTTAAGACGCCGTTGCGGTTGTCAAGCAGCGCCTTTATTTCAAAAGTCCGGCTTCCTGGATCGATAACCCCGGAAATCTTATAGACTTCACCCTCATGGCAGGTTCCGGTTTCATCGATTTTTATTTTCATTTTCTGTCCCAGCTTTATTTTATTTTTATCGCCGGAAGGGAGGTGCATTACGGCGAGGAGCTGATTGTCGTCAATGATCTTCATCAGGGGCTGCCCGGTCCGGACATATTCGAATTCGTTGACGAGTTTTTCTATCAGCCTGCCGTCGAACGGCGCGCTGATATCGCAGAGAGCGAGGTCCCGTTCCGCCACAATGTAATTAGCCTGGGCGGACAGATATTTGGCTTCGGCTATTTCCGCCTCCAGTTCGGCGCGTTCGAGTTCGGTATGGCCCTGCATGCCTTTTGCGAACAGGTCCTTCATACGTTTCGCGTTTCTTTTCGTGAATTCGAGCCCGGCTTTCGCTTCTTTTACGCTGGCGTCCATTTTAAGCAAACGCTGCTTGTAAACGGTTTTATCCAGATTGGCCAGGATTTTCCCGGACGGGAATTTCTCACCTTCATTAAAATGATATTTCATTACCCTGGATTCCGCCAGTGCGGGAATTACGGCTTCCCGCAGGGGAAAAATAACGACCCGGACCGGCAAATCGTACTGGTCGTCAGCCTGGGCGGTAAACATTGCCGCTATAAGGACGGCGGCCGGAAACAGTTTTTTCAGGCATGAGATAAACGGCATAATATTTGTTCCCCGTAAATAAATTTTTTAGCATCGGCTTTCAATATATCCCGGAATATGCTTGCCTGCAATTGATAAAGTGAAAAAAATAAATACGCCTGTGAGCGCACTGCCTGAAAATCAATGTGCTTTTCGTATTTGCGCAAATGCCGGGTTGGTGTTAAATTACCGCTTTGTTAAAATTAATGGGTTACAACAGATAAATATATGACAGATTTAAAAAGAATTCGGAACTTTTCAATAATAGCGCATATTGACCATGGCAAATCCACGTTGGCCGACCGCCTGATGGAATTGACGCGGACCGTTTCCGAGCGCGACTCCCAGGATCAGTTGCTTGACGATATGGAGCTGGAACGCGAACGCGGAATTACGATAAAATCCCACCCTGTAAGAATGAAATACACGGCGAAAGACGGCGGCGATTACGAATTCAACCTGATCGACACTCCGGGACATGTGGATTTTTCCTACGAAGTCAGCCGTTCCCTCGGCGCCTGTGAAGGCGCGCTGCTGCTGATCGACGCCACCCAGGGGGTGCAGGCGCAGACCGTCGCCAACGTCAATCTCGCTTTTCAGTTGGATTTGAAGGTTATCCCGGTTATCAACAAAATAGACCTGCCCGCTACCGACCTCGAAATGTGCTATGAACAAATGGAGGAGGTGCTGGCTATTCCGCGCGAAGAGGCTTTATTGTGCAGCGCCAAGGAAGGCATCGGCATCGGGGAGATAATGGACGCGATCGTCGAACGGGTACCGCCGCCGCGGAAAGCTGATTTCAGCGGTTCGGCGGCCCTGATATTCGATTCGACCTATGACACTTTTCGCGGCGTGGTTATTTACGTCCGGGTAATACAGGGGGAATTTGCGCGCGGCACTAAAATCCGGCTTTTCAACAACGGCATGGAATGTGAACTCAAGGAAGTCGGCTTTTTTACTCCTAAAATGACTGCTTCCGGTCAGCTCTGTGCCGGTTCGGTAGGCTATATTATCCCGAACATAAAGAGTTCTTCGGACACCCGGATAGGCGATACCATTACCGACGTCAAGGACCCGTGCCGGGAAGCCCTGCCTGGTTTCAAGGAAGTTCACCCTATGGTTTTCAGCGGTATCTACCCTATCGACACCGCGGATTACGAACAACTGAAACTGAGTATGGGCAAGCTCCAGTTGAACGATGCCGCTTTCCAGTACCAGCCGGAGACCTCCGTAGCGCTGGGTTTCGGGTTCCGCTGCGGTTTTCTCGGCCTGCTTCACATGGAAATAATCCAGGAGCGTCTGCGCCGCGAATACAATATGGATATAATCGCCACTTATCCAAGCGTGGTTTACCATGTTTATATGAAAAGCGGCGTTATGCTTGAGGTTGACAACCCGGTGCATTTGCCGGACCCGGCGGAAATTGACCGTATCGAGGAACCGCTTATCGCCACCAGGATAATGCTGCCCAATACTTATATCGGCGACATAATGAATCTGATAATGTCCAAACGCGGTGTGGTTACGCATACCGATTCGGTTGACGGCAAGCACGTGATCATTACCGCCCAACTGCCCATGCACGAAATCCTGATCGATTTCCACGACAAACTCAAATCGATGACCCGCGGTTACGGCAGTATGGATTACGAACCGTCAGGTTACGCCGCCGCCAAACTGGTCAAGCTTGACATTATGGTCAACGGTGAAACCGTCGATGCTTTTTCATCGATTGTGCATGTCGATCACGCTTATTTCCGCGGACGACAGTTGGTAAGCCGGCTCAAGGAAGTTATTCCGGCCCAGATGTTCCAGATCGCGATCCAGGCCGCTGTCGGCAGCAAGATCATTGCCCGCGAAACTATCCGGCAGCTCCGCAAGAACGTTCTGGCGAAATGTTACGGCGGCGACATTACCCGCAAACGTAAATTGCTGGAGAAACAGAAAGCCGGCAAAAAACGCATGAAACAGGTTGGCAGCGTAAGCATTCCGCAGGAAGCGTTTGTCGCGGTGCTGAAATCTTCAGATAACGATTAAACAGGGGACAAAGAATGATTTTCGGGGAAAAACGTGCCTTGCGTAAAGAATTGAACAGGCTGAAAATACATGCCCGTCACAATCTGATTGTCGATGATGACATTCTCAGCGAC
>JBAYCO010000065.1:0-11866 GCA_041668685.1 Victivallaceae bacterium
ATAGCCGTCAGGAAGCTGCTGCATTATTTCCTCCCCGGCATTCAGGTTTGCGAAGAAAGGTTCCCTGGAATTTCTCATCCAGATAGAACCAGAAAAAACAGCGCGGCTTTTCCGCAACAAAACGCCGGATGAAAATAACGGAAAGTACCGGCGGCGTGATCATCGCCACCCCCGCAAAGAGAATATGGACCGGATATGCCGCAATCGCGCACAGGACTCCAGTTGCCAAACCGGAGAAAAATACATAGACCGTGTTGCCACGCACGCGAAAACCGAAAAGTTTTACGACCGACGCCACAGCCTGGGCCGGATTACGGGTAATAACTACAAGCGAAGTATTGTTCATATCTGTTCCCTCCTCAAAGTGACGACTGAAAATCAATGTCGATCTTCAGAATATTTTTGAAGATGTAATACACCACTGCCAGAAATACCGGGATCAATACCCCAGCCGCTACGGTCATTTTGCCTTTGCCCGAGTCCTGGCTCATCTGGTAGCCTCCGACACCGATCAGGATCAGCGACGTCAGCATGATCATTCCAACGATGAAGTACCCCACGTAACCCAGTCCCGATTCCAGCGTTACCTGCTGTACAGATGCCTGCACCCGTGAAGACACCCCGAACAGCGCCAGCAGCCCCAGCAACCATTTACGCTTGCCAAGCTTGCCTGTTTTCATTGCACATTCCTCCCTTCTATTCAGATTTTCTTGCATATTGTATAAAGACTATATAATCTTAAAGAAATGTTCTGCCGTCTTTTTGCTTATTTTTTATTTGACTTGCAGATATTTTCGATATATATTGGTTTTTATACAATATGTTATAATGACTATTTTATACTAAAATATTAACCCGGAAAATGCAAGTTGAAATTGCAAAAAAAATGGAAATTTCTTAAAAAGGAGTTCAAAATGGAAGCTGAAAAACAGAAAACACTTGACGGATTTGCTGCTTCAATTACCCGCGCTGAAGGATTAGCGAATTATCTCTCAACCCAAATCATCGGTCAGGAAACTATTCTGACGCCATTAAGCAATACGTTAAAATACGGCTGGTGCCGTCTGAGTACGCCGGGACGCCCGCGCGGAACTTTATTCTTGCTGGGGCCGACCGGCGTCGGCAAGACCGAATCCGTCCGCGCCGCGGTGGAATATATGTACGGCAATGCCGAGCGGAATTTTCTCCGGCTCGATATGTCGGAGTTCTCACGGCAAGCCGGGGAAGAAGCCTTGATGAACCTGATCGGAACACCCGGTGGCAAAAGCGCCGGACGATTGGGAAACTTTCTTGAAAATTGCGCCGAGGGAATAATCCTTTACGATGAAATTGAAAAATCCCACCCGGCTATCTTCACGATCATGCTCCAGCAGCTTGACGCCGCCCGGATTACGCTCAGCAACAATAAAACTTATGACCTGAGCAATTTTTTCATTGCGGCGACCTCGAATATCGGAGCCCAGGTCTTTCAGAATATCAGACACCTCTCAGAACGACGGCTCCGGCAAACTCTCGAAATGCAGCTCAAGGAACGTTTCAGCCCGGAATTCGTCGCCCGCTTCGGGAAGTTCGGGCATGAAATCCTGATTTTCCGTCCGCTGAAACCGGAACATCTAAGGCAGATCGCTCGGAAATTCTATTCCCTGCTCTTGCCGCAATATAAAAAATCCCACGGAATCGATATTTTCGGCTTTACGCCGGAGGTCATTGAGGAAACGCTTCGCTCCATCGACAACACCCGGAACGGCGCCCGCGAACTCCGCAGCAATATCGAACGGAAGATCCGGGAAGTCATTTACAGCGTCCTGATGAAGTCTTCCGCTCCGGTACGCGGCTGGCTCGATGTTAATTGCCAAAATCCGAATCAACTGCAACTTCAAACCAATTCACCCCAAAAGGAACTTGTCCTATGCCAATCCTGAACGAAATTATGAACCGCTGCGCCATGCCGCATGAAGTCGAAACTTTTCTCGATTCCATACAGAAAAAAATCGCCCGGCAGCAAACTGAACCGCAAGGCCGTGGTTCGATGAAGCTTGATGAACTTTATGGAATCCTGCCGGAAACCAATGCAAGCTGCCACAACCGGGAAACCCCGGACGAAAATCTGCGCGAAGTTATAGTTAAATGGAATTTAAGTGAAATCCTGACGCTGGAAAATCAATGGGACAATCTATGTGTCACGCTGTGGAAGCAAAACGGACGTTATTATTGTACGGAACTGAAACTTTTTCAGAAAGAATGGGGCGTTTATGCCGAACCGGCCCTCAATCACCAGAAAGCGGAAGAAGTTTTTCCAATTGCTTCCCGGCGCTTAAGCCTGCTTGCATCCGCTTCCGGCAATACCCTGTTGCGGCAACTCAACGTCCGCCGATATGCCGGCGGCATTATAAGGCGCGTTAAAAACGAATCAAAGCAGAATTTCTATCTCGAACTATTCCTGACGCTGTTTCATCTGGAATTGACGGCGGAGGAACTTGCCAATCAGGATATTTTCCTGAAACGGGCCATACTGCACTGCAAAAGCATTATCGCAATGCGCAGCCGCTGCGGCGTGAAAACGGAAGCGGCAAAAATGGCGAGTATGGCGGCAACACGCGGAATCGGAGCGCTTCTCGACGAACTTTTCGTTCCGATGAACATAATATGGGGCTTCCTGGCTAATTACAGGGCGACGGAAAATCTTCTTATCCCCGCCAAAGGCAGATTTTGTTTCCGCGAATATTACGATACCAGGGGAAATATCGAACTCGGAGAAATTTTTCCGGTTTCCGGCCGGGAAAAATCCGATTTCAAAATACAGTGGAACCGGGATTGCTATACTCAGGTTTTCCCGGATTATCAAACCGCGCTGATGTACCGCAATATCGCGCTGACGCTGCTTCAATCCCAACATAAAAATAAGCTTGACCGCTTCAGGAGGAAAATATGAGTCGTCTCAAAAACTTATTCAGGCAACTCGAACATCAAAGCGCCTTTCAAGCCGGATACGACGGCTTCCCGTCCGGGGAATTAAGACAGGCAATTCTGAAAAGGATCAAACCGGTAAAACTAAATTCGCACCCTCACGGAAACTACCGGGATACCCGGTACAGCGACGAGGAAAAACTTAAAATCGAATACTTAACGGCAGTTGGAAAAACCGGCGCAATTCAGGCAAAAAAATATATCGCGGATAAAATCCTGCTGCCGACCGGACATTTTCTTTGCGCGATTATTGAACTCGGTACAGAAAACCTCGGCCGTGAAATCGCCCGTTCTTATGCTTCGGAAATCTACCCCGAACTCCGGCGCATGCGACTGGCGGGAGAAGCCGATATCAACTTTCCGCAAGCAGAACCGGATAAAAAAATGTCCTATGGCTTTACCGTCGAAACCGACCGGGACATTTTTGACCTCGGGCCGATACAGGAGTCCGGCGCTGCGCCGGGAAACGACATTTATTACGATGATATCGGCGAACGCCATATCGAAACATTTGTTTTCGCCTCTATCGAGGACGCCGATGCCGCGCACTGGAACTGGCAAAGATTCCTCGAACACCAGACGCCCCGTCCCCCGGTAAAATATGCGCTGCGGATCGAAACCGATTCCCTGGAACGCCTTAAAATCGGTTCCATAATTCATGTTGATCCGTTTGAAAAAAACCGTTCCGAAATTACCGGGGATGGATCTGCTGTGGAGTGGAATATCTGCGCTTCCCTTGCCGAAGCGGAAACACTGAGGCTGAAAAAACTCGATGAAAGCCGGGGAAAAACACCCGGCGCGGCTTCTGAGCTCAAGCTGCCGTCAAGTAAACAGAAAGGCATTCAAAAAGCGGAAATTCCGCGCCCGCACCGGGAAATTTCCGCCGTATCCCAAAAACAAATTCGCAATAAAAATTTTTCCATTACGAAATAGGAGTTTTACTATGAGAAAAAATGTTGATACTGTATCTGTTTTGCTGGGCGCCCTGACACTGAATCTGATGATAATCACCGGAATCATCTTTTACCAAGAATACCGGGTCTCAAATAGTACACTGCTCGACCATCCGGCAGGTGCTCTGCTGTTTATAATTATCCTGGTACTGCTGCTCCAAATCCTGATCCTGTTCCGCAGAAAACGCGAACGCGGCGGCACTCTGATCTTCGCCGATCTCGATATGAACGGCATCCCGGAAAAAATCTTTGAAGTATCGGAACAGGACGTCGTCCGTTTCTGCAAAGCAGACTTTTCCATGGTTTTCAGGATCGAATACTGGCCGAGTTTCCGGAAACAGCTGCTGGAAGAACGGAAGAATAATACCCCGGAAGGCCGGATAGCGTCTCAACTCTACCGTGAAGGCTGTGGCATGACTGAAGATTTTCTCGCAGTCCTGGAATACACCGACAAACAGGGCAGACACGCAACGCTTTCCCGTCTTGCCATGATGCCGACCTCGGTAGACGGGGCAATTGAAATAATCCGGGCTGCTTTCCTGAAAACCTGGGTATTCCATACTCCGCAGGAACTCGCCATGTGGGAAAGCGAAATACCCGTAAATAGAAGGCCGCAATTCCGAATACAAATAAACAAATTTCTCAGGCAAAGGGCAAAAAAAGTCGGCTGATTTTAAAAGAACCAAGACGACGGCGTTTCACGCCTGAAAAGACTACCTTTCAGAATTCCCCGGCTCCTCCAGTAAAGTGAACCGGGGAATTTTTCATTTAACCGACAGGAGGCATCATGACCCGACAGGAACTTTACAAAGCGATGGAACTCGAAAAAATCATTTTGTATGATGAATTCGTCAGCCATCTCAAACGCACGCCGTTCCCGGAACTTGCCGCGCGCTGGGCCGGCGTTCTGGAGCTGGCCAAAGAAAACCAAGTCGCAAAGAATCGCGCCGACTGGCTTGCCATGTTCATGTGGAACTCGACAGCCCTGACCGTAGGCGAAAAGATATTGGCCGAAAGAAAAGAATCGCGCCGCCGGGAGGTTGCTCGAAAAGCAGAAGCAGAGCGTAAAATGCGGGAAACTGAAATCGACGAAAAGCTTTCCCACCGGAAACTCATATTCTGGAAACACTGCTCGGAATACGATCGTCGGCAACTGGTGAAAAACTATCTGCCGAACACGGACAATTTTTATCAGGAATACGTTCGCGAAAATTACCTTGACCATCTTAACGATATGTCGGATCGTATGGCGTTGCTGTGGTTCTGGAACGCGTTGCCCCCCTTTTCTCTGGAATCGCGGCTATTTAAAACGCCGGAAGCAAAAGCCGCATAGAAAGCGGTCAAGCTTATTTTTCTGTAGCGTCATTCGCTTCGATTTGAGCTCAGGTGCACAATGTTTATGTTACAAATATTTTTGCGTTTTAGCGTATTTTGAAAGTTAAAGATTTTTGTCCCTTGCCGGCGCGTCAGTAAAAGTGAACGCCCCGGCAGAAAAAATTAACCCTTTGGAGGAACAGAATGAATGAAGCAGTCTATCAGATGGCCGCCATGGGCGGAAGTGCGCGGATAGTGGTACAAAAGAAGCCGGACGGCAATTTTATCCTCGGTGTCAGTAACGGGAAAGATACCCCGCTGATCTGTCAGGGAACGCCGGAAGCTGTTAATACCGATTTCGAAACCCGCTTACCAGCTTATCTGGAAAAAATCAAAAACGCGGCCATCGAAGCCAAACTCAACGCCGCAACCGAAAGCCAGCAGGTAACGGAAACGCCGAAGACAACGGCAGAACCGACAACGACGGGTACGCTCGCGGCATCCGCCGAAACGAACCAAAACGATCAGCCCGAACTCGATTTCGGGTTTTAACCCTTAACAAAGGAACCATATCATGAACACCCCAAACGCAATCCCCGCCAAACGCTCCTTCAATTACAACGGTATGCAGTTGGACGATCCCGATCCTTCCATGCCGCCGGAAAAAGTCATTGAATTCCATGCGCTTCTCCACGCCGAACTGACCAACGCGACAATCAAAGGCCCCAGCACCGGAGGCGACGGCACGCAGAATTATCAGGTCGAAGTGCAAATCGGAGATTTTAATTGAAAAAATCCAAGCTCAGTCCAAAATGGAAAAAACGTTTCTTCCCAAAACCGAAAGAAGAGCGACTGAGCCTGGCTGATTTCGACGAAGGAAAATTGGAATGTTCGGAACGCTTATTCAGGAGCCTGGCACAAAGCAGGCCCACCGCCATACCGGGAAGCGTGCTGCCCCCGCTTATCTGACCGTTCCAAACCTTAAAAAGGTTCAGGAAAAGTTCGAGCAAGGCGCTAATGAAGTGGAGATTGCCCGGGTCATTGCCGGATTGGATTCGATCTATCCGCTGGACTCGCTTTATTCTCCCGAAACGTCGCCAGGCGCCTTTCTGGTCGAGGCTGTGAACAAATGGATACAAAGCATTTTTCCGCCGCAGCTTTGCGAGGAACTGGATATTTCGATCACTCTGGAAGAATACCGCTATGCCTGTTGGGAATCAGGGGAAAACGCTCCGGAACACTCACTCACTTTCACTTTCTCCCTGGGAAATTTCCTCAACGAATATTTTCCGCTCGGTGAAGTTCTCGAAACCTATGAGAAGCAATCTCCCGGACTGGGATGCCATCTGCTGCGTCTCTTGAGCATCTGCCCGTTGAATATCGGAACGCCGGAAAACATGTACGAAATGAATTCGTATTTTTACTGGTATGGCGAAGACACGGAGAAGATGGCTTTCAATGAGCGCTATGAGGAATATCTTGCAAGCTGTGAGGATGAGGAGGATGAAGATTCAATCCGGGACTACGTCAGGGAATGCATTATAGGATTTACCTTCGAGCAGTTCGAATCCTGTCTACCGGGCTGGACTTTCAAGCGGGAACTGTGCAATGTCGAATATAAGGGGCCGATTCCGGAGGAACTGCGCAAACTGGAAGATACCTTTCAGGCGTATTCCGCATTGAAAAAATGCCATTATGAATTTCCGAATACAAATCTTCCGGGATGTATCGTGCCATTGGACCAGAACTCATATGATTTCTTCTGTGATGTTCTCAATAATGCCGGCGATGACCTGATGCAATATGGCGAAGACTATTATTTTTCCGGACTGCACTGGATCCTGGATTCAACCCGAACCCCGCGATTGTGTAAAACCCTGACGGAAATCCAATGCGTGCTGCGCTTTTTTTCAGCCTGCATGGAATTCCTGCTGCAATACCAAAGGGAGTACCCCGAAAATGCTTGACGTTAAATATCAAAACCATAGTCAAACCTTTTCCCTGACGCATGCGCTGCTCTTTTATCAGGATCAGTCGCAACAGACGCTGGCGACCTTACACGAGGTGCGGAATAAACAGCTTCTGCAGGGCAAAGCCGTAAATGTCGCGGAACTCGATGACCTGTTTCATTCTCCCGGCCAGCGTATCCGGATGAGTCTGATACCGCCGCAGGTCATTGCCTGTTCGAGAACGGAAGTACTCTGGTTCGAACGCTCGCGTATCCGGCCGATTTATTTCAACGTACCGGAAGAAGAACCGAAACGGCAATTCCTGAACCGGATTTCCGGAGAGGAGGTAGTCTGGCCGAACCTGCTCTTTAAAATCTCACGGGAAGAAGTCTACTGCTGGGCAGTAAAAAGTTCCGCCAAGCCGGGACTCGATACGAAACTTTATCGAGCGCCGTTCACCAATATATTTATCGATGACAAAGTCTGTTTGCCGAACGGTATTCCGAATAACCCGGATGATGACATCGTTGAATACGCCGGAAAAGCCCTGAATGTCATTTTTCGGGGACATTTTTCACACTTATACGGAGAGCGGGTCAAACGGATCGGGTATTACCATGGACTCGACCGTTTCTGGGAATACATGGTCAAACAAACCGCCAAAGGAAAAATCAAAAGTTTTCCCGCGAAACACCTTATTCCAACTACATTAACCGTAAGGAGCATTCTTTCATGAAGCATCTGACTCCGCCTGAATTCCACACGCATCCGGTTTATATCGAACTGGTCGGCGCCGGGGCGACCGGCTCGCTGATCCTGTCCGGGCTGGTACGGCTCCACCTTGCCATGCTTGAACTCGGACATCCATACGGGCTCAGGGTGCGCTGCTGGGACTTTGACACGGTTTCGCATGCCAATATCGGACGGCAATTATTCACGAATGAAGAAATCAACCGCAATAAAGCTGTATGTTTAATATCTCGCTACAATTATCACTACGGTTTGGACTGGGCCGCGGAACCGCGCCGTTTCGCCGAAAGCTCAGGCTACCGGCAGGGCTGCACGGTGATAATTTCCGCTGTCGATTCCCGTAAATCGCGTTCGGAGATCAACAAGTGCTTGCGCGATTACCACAGCGCTTATTTAATTGATTGCGGCTGCGGCCGGGATTTCGGCCAGCTCTGCTGCGGTAACGGTTCGTCGGAACTCCCGTATCCCTGGCAAAAACACCCGGAAATGCTCGATTCCGCGAAAGATGAGGTCCAACGTTCAAGCTGTTCAATGGCGGATTCATTGCAGCATCAGGGACTTTTTATCAACCAATGGATCGCTACCGGAGTCCTCGAAATGATCTGGCAACTGTTCAGAAAAGGCGGGCTGGATTATTCCGAACTCTATTTCAACCTCGCCAACGGCAGAATGAGGCCGGTTGCAGTTCAAAATTACAGTCCGAAAAATGAGGAGAATTGACGCTAGTAATCTTCAGGCGACTCATATTATTTTTTGAGCAGCTTTTTGACTTCACATTTCAGGGTTGGCAAACCTTCAGTTATTGTATCCCAGACGATACTGTCGAGAATGTTATCATAGCCATGGACAATTCGGTTTCGCATGCCGATAATTTCTCGAGTTTGGGATATATTGACCGCCGGGTCAAGTTTCAGGATATGGTTCATCGCTTCACCGATAATCAGGAGCCGCAGATTTACCGAGTCTTGAATAGTGAGATCAGAGGAATAATCCTCGTATTTCATTCCTTGGGTCCGTTCTTCTATGATCTCAATCGCCTGTTTGATATCTTCAAGGTATTTATCTATTTCATGCCTCATATAGTAAAACCTTGTGCTGATTGACGGATTCAATGAAATAAGGATTTTTCAATGAATCCTCTGTAACCAGATCGACATTCTTATTAAAAGCCTTTTCCAGTTCGCCAATAAGGTTGAAATAAGTCTTGGAAATGCCCTTGAAATACTTTGAATCGAATTTGACCAAAAGGTCAATATCACTGTTTACGGTAAACTGGTCATCGCTTACGGCTGAGCCAAAAAGATACAAAGATTTTACTCTATGCTGTCTGCATAGTTCTCTGATTTTATCCATATTTTCTGATATGATCCGGTTCATGGCCAACCTTTACCTGATATTTTCTGTTCATAATATACATCAACAGTTTTTAATAGTCAAATTACTTTGAGGCAGTTACCTGAGCGCACAAATTGCTTCGGCATGGTTTATTATATGTTTTCCAATGTAAAACAACTACTTTTCATTGGAAAATCAAATACCTTTTTTATCGCAGGGAAATATTACTTCTCCCGGATTCTCCGGCGCGGCAGTCGAAAGCGACCGCGCCGGCTGAGAGGAACTATAAAGAGTTCCGGCCGAGAGTGGAAGAAAAATCCTATACAGGAGAAAAAACTATGCCGATCAAAACCGAAGACCCGCAGGCCCTTGAAAAACTGGAAGCGAAACTTAAAAAGCTCACCAAGCGCCAGGAAATGATGAAAAACATTAATTGTATTCTCCGCAATGCCCGGACTTCGAAAGCAGAAAAGATCAAACTTGTCTGCGAAAAGTACCAGCTCCAGCCGGAAACTGTCGAAAAACTGATGAATCCGCCATACAGCTATATGAAAGTCGGTTTTCAGAGTTTTGAACTCAGTAACAATAATGCCGAGGTAAACAGGATAAAGAAAAGAATCAAGCACGTTTCCCGTTATCAGGCGGAAGCACAGAAAGTTGAAGAAACCGGCGAACTTCCGGAAATCGAATTTGACGGCGGCAGCATCGTGGATAACGTGCCGTATAACCGGATTCAGATATTCTTTGACGAAAAACCGGATGCCGATATTCGAACTAAACTCAAGCGAAATGGTTTCCGCTGGGCGCCGAGCAACGGAGCCTGGCAAAGTTACCGGAATCGGCATACTCTCGATTGGGCAAAGCAGGAATTTAACGTGGAGAAAGCCATATGACTATCAAATTGCAATGGGGACTGAATCCGGTCCCGGAAAATGCCTGTGCCGCCTGGGGTGCCCGCGCTATTCTGGAGAGGCAGGCCTTGACCTGCTGCCGGACCGTCAAGATTTTGCTGCTCCGGAAATGCCGGAATCCGGCAAGAAAACATTCATCAACTGGATCAATAATATCGCTCTGCCAAAACTGCGAAAACATATCGTCGATCAGGCCTGGCGCAATGACTCGGAAGAAGTGTTTGAACTCCATGAAGAAGTTTTTCATGCGCTCGCTTCCTGTAAAAAATCTTACGGATACTGTTACATTTTATGCTGGCAGAAAAAATAAACATTGAACAACGGAGAAAACCATGCACAAACAAACCTTGAAAAATCTGCTTCGCTATCATACAAATGTTACGTTTGAAGAATTCCATCGGGAGATTTTTCCGGATTTCAAACTGGCCGGATCAGTCAATTACCTGAACAACAAGTTCCGCATCTTCCATGACTGTTTTTTCCTTTTTCTGGCGGAGCTGGATGAATGTCGTCTTGAGTATCTTGCCGACGCCATTTTAAAGCGATACGGCAGCGACGATCCGGAATATTGCGACATCGTGGAAAAAGCGGAAAAAATCCTGACACGCAACAAAATCAAAAATCCTTCGGAAAAAGTCCGAGATGAAATCATGCTGGAAACCGACGAACTGCTGGTTAATGAATTATATCCGTTCAAGACCAAACTCGACACGGAAGGACGTGAAATGGAGCTTGTAGTCATTCACGGCCTGATTGAGCAACTTGAACCAATCAGCCGGGGGGAATTCTGACATAAATCTGACTTCTCATTGACTGAATAGCTGATAAATGTAAAACTTGTCAACAGAAATATGTCGTATTTATCAATCTTCAGATTCCAGAAATTCTCTTCCCTTATCTGTCAAACGATATTTTTGTTTGCTGCTCGTGGGTTTATCAGGAATAGTCATTTCAAGAAGTTTTGCATCCAATAACGGGTTAATGACCTGGTTCCTAAACTTAGTGCGGTCAGATCTTTTGATTATCTTCATCAAATCAGCTACAGTCCTGTCTTCGATGCAGTTATGCATAATTTTAACTTGGTGCCGACTTAGTGCCGACTTGGTGCCGTCAGGAGTGTTGTCATGGGTTTTTAACTGACCCCTTGATTGCTTACGCCGAATAGTAGTTATCCAAAAACCGGAATCCAACTTGATTTCCGGTTCAGGCAAACCAGCCTTGCGGCAGCGTGTGATCATGTCTCTAATACCAGTACCCATACGTTCGATGTATTTGACCAAATACATGGGTTCAGCTAATAACGGGTTCGCCGGAACGGAAGCATGCGGCCCTCGCAATTTTTCCAAAGTAAGTGTTGGCGGCAACGTTCCTGGATTCCAGATTTCAAGCCGGTCTTTGAATAACATTACCTGTACGCTGGCATTGCTGGTATAAGCACGATGAGCCACGGCATTAACGATAGCTTCGGATACTACCTCCTGAGGAATTTCGTACTTTGTCGGAACCTGTGTGCTCTCCGCACGGGTGCCGGTCCACAAATCAATCTTAGACAACACAAAATCTTTAGCTTGATCCACCAAATCGAAAACCGTTCCCTTGTAGACCTGATACGATGGAATAGGCTTGACTACTTCAGTGCCGTGAAAATGCGCGCATTTTACTTCAGAAGTAATAAGAAAACGTTGCG
>JBAYCO010000066.1:0-11860 GCA_041668685.1 Victivallaceae bacterium
CCGGGTAAGTCAAGTGTTCTTCGGAAGAAAACGGCATACTGGAACCTTTAGTTTTTGTGCTGCAAGACTATTCCTGCTCTTTCATTATTTCGAGGAATACCCTCTTATCGGTAGCTTTCATATATGCTTCGTCAATGGAAATCATTCCATTTTCGTACAGTTCCTGCAAATTACTGTCCATAGAACACATACCGATATTTCTATTTGCTTCGATTATAGTGCGGATATTGCTGATCTGCCCTTCACGTATAACACTCGACAAACCGTCCGCCCACAACAAAATTTCATGGCAGGCAACCCGGCCGCCGCCGACCTTGCGGCAAAGCAGCTGGGACACGACTCCCTGCAAGCACTCTGCAAGCATCGTCCTGATCTGTGCCTGCTCGGCGGCTGGGAAAGCGTCGATAATACGGTCAATGGTTTTGGGGGCGTTATTAGTATGCAGCGTAGCGAACACCAGCATTCCCATAGTGGCGCAAGTCAAGCCGAGACGGATAGTTTCAAGGTCACGCATTTCCCCGATCAGTACGATATCCGGGTCGGAACGCATCGCGCCGCGCAACGCTTCGGGAAAAGAACTGCTGTGTATCCCGATTTCGCGATGGACAATCACCGAATTCTTACTCTGGTGCACAAATTCAATCGGGTCTTCAACGGTAATGATATGTTTTTCCTTATTACGGTTAATATGGTCGATCATTGCCGCCAGAGTGGTTGATTTACCGGAACCTGTGGGCCCGGTGACCAGAACGAATCCGCTATGGTATTCACATATATCCTTTAGCACCGCAGGAAGATTAAGATCGCTCAAGGTTGCTATTTTGCTTGGGATCTGCCGAAAAACCGCAGCCATCCCGAAATGGTTATAAAGATAGTTGCTGCGGAAACGGGCTATTCCCGGAATTTCATGCGCAAAGTCCAAATCGTGCCTTTCCATAAACCGCCGCCAGCGGCTTTCAAGGCATATTTCACTTAACAGCTCTTCCATTTCCTTCGCCCTGATGGGAGTATCCTCAAGTGGCACCAGGTCTCCGCTGACGCGTATTTTGGGAGGCTGGTTTATGCACAGGTGAAGGTCCGAACCGCCTTTGTCAAGCATACCGGTTAAAAATTTATCGATTACGGCCATTAGTTACCTCCCTGGGCTAATTTTTTAGCTCCAGCGATAGCGACTTCACGCTCAAACTGGGCTTTCACTGAACTATCGCGGATATGTGACCGGGCAACCTCTTCACTTATCATACCCAGCTTATATTTTTCCAGGATGTTATCCTGGAAGGTGCACATGCCGGCTTTCTTACCGGTTTCCATAGTGCTTTTCAGACGATGCGTCATTTTTTCCACAATGATATTTGAGACCGCCAGATTGCCGACCAGCAATTCGTAGCCTATTGTCAGGCTGCCGTCTATAGCCGGCAGCAATTGCTGACAGACAATACCGCGCAGCGAACCGGCAGTCATTGTCCTGATCTGCTGCTGCTGGGTCGGCGGGAAAACGTCAAGAAGGCGGTTCAGGGTATTGGCGGCGTCACAAGTATGCAGAGTCCCGATAACCAGATGCCCGGTCTCAGAGGCCGTGATCGCATTTTCAATGGTTTCAAGGTTATGAAGTTCGCCGATGACAATAATATCCGGGTCTTCCCGCAAAGCGCCTTTCAGCGCCGCATTATAAGAGTCGGTATGCCTGCCTATTTCCCGCTGGGTAACAATACAGTTGCGGGACTGATGGAGAATCTCAATAGGATCTTCCACCGCAATTATATGGTCTTTACGTTTTTTGTTGAGTACGTCAATCATAGCCGCAAGCGTCGTTGTTTTGCCGCTTCCAAGCGGTCCCGTAACCAGGATCAGGCCGTTATGGTAATCAAGCATACGCTCAATGGTAACGACATCCTTAGGCAAAAAACCGAGCTGTTCAAGCGAACGTATTTCGTCAGGCACAATATGATAGCTTCCGGCCACGCCGTCTTTCTGCATCATCAAACTTACGCGAAAGCGGGAATTATTAATTCTCAAGGCGCAATTCAAATCCATTTTTTCGTCAAAAGTCCGGCGCTGTTCCTCGGAAAGAAAAATCGTATTCAAGCGTAACGAATCCTGCACCGAAACAGGCTGGTTGCTTAATTTGCTGATTTGAAGATTATGCCGCATAAAAGGAGGGCTGGTCGCGGAAATATGAAAATCGCTCGCACCGGCTTCCTGAACCATGGTAAGCACGCTGACCAACAAATCCTTCACTTCCTGATCCGATAATTCAGCGATATTGGACAAGTCCGGGAGTCGTACAGATTCGATATTCAATAAACCGGCCTGCGCTTCATCAAAAATACCGGGAGCAACCCCCTTTCGTCCCTGATCCACGGCAAATTTTATAGCTATCTGAAATTGTTCAAGTAGTTCCCCGGCTTCTTCGGGAGTCAGGTTTTCCGCCATAAGGTTCAAAACCGTCTGCGCGTATTCTTCCAAAGAAGGAGTTCCGTCAAACTGTCCATACAGCGTGACGCACTTTTCCAGATCCAATATCTCGTTATCCGTTAAAGCATAAATGAACCATTGAATACTCAGCTCCATAAGATTTTTCCATTTATATTGAATTTACGATTTAAATTGCAAATTTATTCTTTTTCAGGTAATTTTCAAGCTCATAAAGCAACCTGAATTATTATTTTTTCATCAGGCTCATCATTTCATCCAGACCGGAGAAAATATATTTCGGGCGATAAGCGAACTGCTTTGGAGTATCAATATTACTAACGCCGCTCAAGACTAAAACCGTATCAACTTCAGCCTCGACCCCGGCAACAATATCCGTATCCATCCGATCCCCGACAATAACCGCCTCAACACTCTGGCAGCCAAGGGTTTTTACCGCGCGGCGCATCATAACAGGATTGGGTTTGCCAATAAAATACGCCTTTGAATCGGAAGCCAGCTCTATAGGAGCGATCAGCGCTCCGGTAGCCGGAACAATTCCTTTTTCGGTGGGCCCGGTCAGGTCAGGGTTGGCGCCGATAAGTTTCGCGCCGCGCTGGACCAGCAAAGCCGCATGTTCAATACGCTCAAAATTGTATGTCCGGGTTTCGCCGACAACCACATAATCAGGGTTGGCGTCGTTCATTGAAATCCCTTTTTCATAAAGCGCGTTTATCAACCCGGCGTCACCAATAACGTAAACAGTACAATCAGGATGCTGGCGGCTCAAAAAATCAGCGGTCGCCAGTGCGCTGGTGTAAAAATGTTCCCTGGGCACGTCTATTCCAAGACGTAGAAGTTTTTCGCGGAGTTCCTGCGGGGTACGTTCGCTGCTGTTGGTCAAAAACAGGTATTTTTTACCGTTTTCATTCAGCCAGTCGACAAATTCAGCGGCGCCCGGCAACAGTTTGTTGCCATGGTAGATCACGCCGTCCATATCGGATATAAATCCTTTTTTGCTTATCAGACCTTTTATTTCGGCTGATTTATTGAGCATTATCATATTCCTTATATTTTATAAAAATCCGGGACATAATAATATCCTGTCTTCGACACAAATATAATATTCTACAAGAACTTTAACAAAAAAAAGTAAACAAACTAACCCAAAAACAACACTTTGCTAACAAAGCACCGCTAAACACCCCGTCGGGAAACCAGACAGAAATGGGGAAGAAATTATGCTTACTTGAGGCGTTCAAACTTCGCCAGTCCGTCAGGCCTGACATCAGGGAAAAACGCTGTGCCGTCCGGTTTTACCAGACGACAGGTAAGGAAAATAAGCAAATTAACTTTGCTTGACTCTGTACCAATACTTTGAAATAAGCGGCCTATCAAGGGAATATCCCCCAAAAACGGAACTCGTTCATTAATTGTGGTTACGGTATCTTTCAGAATTCCGCCGAGTACAATGGTTTCACCATCATAAATAGTGATTTTAGTATCGATTGTCCGGGCGGCGATAACCGGTTTGCGGATACTTACCTCATCCGGAACAGTACCGCGATATATAGTATAATTATATTCAGTCCAGGTAACAAAAGACTGAACGGTCGGATTTACAGTCATGGTAATTGTCCGGTGCTCTATGTCGACATCCGGAGTTACCTGCAAAATAATACCAAGTTCAGTCGGATCGGCAAATTCAGGTATTGAACTTATATATGAATAGGCGTCCGCGCCGGAAGACGAACCTCCGGTTGTGGTCGTCGTCTCCGCTTCGGTATAGTCGTCCGGGAAGTATACTTCGCTAACCAGCCTTATCGACGCCTCCTGGCCGTTCATTGTCGTAATTCTCGGAGACGAGAGCAGGTTTTTCGAATCCACCTGGTTCAAAGCATCAATATCGAAACTCAGATTAAACCCGTTTATGTTGCGGGTATAGTTGACAAGCGTAGGCGTAACCTCAGTCACATTCCCCAGATTTGTCGAACTGTTGCCGAAATCAAGAGTCCCATTGTCCGATGCAGGAGAATTGGATACGGTCCAGTTGAAACCCAGCTCTTTCAAGTCGTTCTGTTCAATTTCAATAAATTTAGCCTGGATCTGCACCATCGGGTCTTTTGAACTCAATTCCGCTTCAATAATATTTTCAAGCCGGGTAAGGTTATCCAAAGTATTAGTGGCGATAAGACGGCTTATACGTGAATCATAAACTATTTTAGCCCCGGTCGGGAATTTTATGCCGCGATCCTTAAAATACTCCTGCAAACTGGCGGAATCAGCTCCCCCGACCGACGCCAGAGCGCCCTGTTCAACCGGGAACACTTTAGTCTCCAAGTCATCAAGAGGAATATTCGGAGCGGCTATCACAACCGCATATTTTTCTATTCGGAAGTTCAAATTAGCGGCTTTACACAGAAAGTAAATAGCTTGATATAAATTTTTCTTCTCCAGCACAAGGTCAATAACACTTTTCCCGATATCCCCGGCTGCGGCGGCCGGCTGGGCGGCGGCATCTTCATCGTCTTCTTCATCGGCCGCTTCTCCACCGCCATCGGCAGCAACAGCAACTTCCTTATTTACCGGTTTGGCGGCAGCTAAGGCGCTGTCTTTCACATCGGGAGCTTTCAAGCGCAGAAAAATATTAACTCCCACCCCTTCCGGATCCAACTGCTTGCTTTGTTCCCGCAAATGCCGAACCGCAGTTTCAACGGTTATATCTTCGAAGTCAATTCTCGAAATAATAATACTTTTTAATTTTTCTTTGATTTTACTTTCCTGCATATATTTTTTTATCGGTTTTTCAATAGCCTGCCGCCCATCGTTCTGGACTTTCGGAACCACCGGAGTCGCCATTTCCCAAGCGACTTCCGCAATCCGTTCCTTGTCCTGAGTATACAAACGCCGCGTTCCCATTTTATCAATCATCTTATTTACCGACCTCAGACCTTCAATGGCTTTATAATTATATAAATCACTTAAAAGAATCTGCTCATATTTTTCCTTAGCAAGTCCGTATTTCCCCGCTTTCACCAGCACGTCAGCCTGTTTAAGCAATACCAAAGTATCATAACTGTTATCTTTTTTCCCCGGTACGAGCTTAGCTTCAGAACTATCATACTTTTTGGCCGCGGCGTCTCTCAAAACAGTAAATCTTTTTATTTTCTTATCCATTTCCTTCTTGCAGGGAGGATATATTTCAGAGGCTTTCTTGCACAACTCAATAGCTTCATTATAATTCTTGCCGAAAGATTTTTCTTCAACTTTTTCGACAACATCCATTGCCCAATAATAGTAGCACTGGTAAATTTGTTCCTTACAGTAATTGATTTTTTTACCGAACGCATCGTTTTCTCCACTGTAACCGATGGTCTGCAAGATGTCAATCGCTTTCAGGTACTCATCTCTCGCACGTTCATATTTGCCGTGAACAAATAAGTCTTTCGCAGTACGGATAAGAGCTTCCGCCTTGTCTTCTTTCTGCTGTTGGGAAGAGCGCATTATATTGACACTTTTATTTATCTGCTTCTCTATGCTTTCCGCCCTGTCATCGGCTACAGCCAATAAAGAGCAGGCCAGTAAAATGCCTGACATTACTTTTTTATAACTCAAAAAATTCAACGGGTACATAGAGTATCCTCCCAAATAATACTACGAAAATTTATCTGTAAAAGTCCGGAACAGCCCGTTCTTTTCCGCGACGCACGGGCACACCATCGTTATTTATCAACCTGGCGGTAAGGAAAATCAGCAGGTTCGTCTGCTCCGTAAGCGCCAACTGGCTGCTGAACAAACGACCGAGAAGAGGTATATCTCCAATAATCGGCCATTTATCATCGCGATATACGTTACGATTACTGATCATGCCTCCCAGCACAATCGTTTCACCGTCATAAACTTTTATATGGGTATCTATATTGCGGCGCCCTATTTCAGGCATCTTTATTGTATAAACCGCGGAGACCGAAGGCGTCGCCGTTCCATCCTCGGCCATTGTTCCCTGCTCAACGGTTACGGTATACTCGGAGAATTTTATAAAACTAACAATTTCAGGTTTCACGTGAAGCGTGATCGTATAGTTATCGGGATTCACTACCGGATTAACGGTTAAAAGAATACCGATATCAGTAGAATCGTCAAATTCCGGGATCGGAGCCTGAAGCTGGACAGTGTTGTTATTAACTGTAATTTCCGGATTTTCCCAACTGGAAGGGTAATATCGTTCTTCAACCATGCGGATATTCGCCTCATGTCCGCTGGTAGTAATAATTTTGGGAGAGGAAAGAGTTTCCGTACGGGTATTTTGGGAAACCGCCTCTATGGAAAGAGAAAGGTCGGCAGTCACATCACTTCCGAACAAGCCCTGGGCGAAATTCGGCAGTATTTTAAGCTGATTAAGAACCTTAAACGGCAAACTGGAGGTGTTAGGATAGCTTACGCTTGTCGCATTCGTATCCTGATAATAACGCAACGGATGATAGTCCTGCGTCACGCCCCAATAACCGGATTGACCGGCAGTGCCGCTGGTAAAACTGAAGTCCCACCGGAACCCCAGTTCCTCCACATCCGTCATGCCTATCTCAATAACCTTGGTTTCAATAAGCACCAGCGGCGTATTAATTAAATCGTACTGGCGCAACAGTTCTTCAAGCCTTCTAAGATTGATGAGAGTATTTTTCACTACCAGTTTACCGGCACGCCTGCTATAGGCTATCGTCGCACCAGTCCCAAACTTAACGCCGCGGTCTTCAAAAAACTTAATCAACGCCTGAGAAGTCAAACTGGTTACAGTTTTTTTCTTATCCTGGGCATCTTCGAAAGTTGATTCCGTATCAAAGAAATCGGCATCCTTTTCCGTCATACTTTCGGTGTTCCCACCGCCACCGCCGCCTGCGGCTCCGGTATCGGCTGCGGGAGTTCCGGTAATACTGGCAATCAGGTCAGCGCGAACAGGGAAATGTTCTATCTGCATTTCATCAACGCTGGTACCCAGAATCACCGCGCCTTCTTCTATTTTGTATTTAAGACCGACATTCTGACATAAATAACGCAACACTTCACTCATCGGAATATTGCTGAAACTCATGGTGACTCTGAACAACTGGTCTGCCGTACTTTTATCGAAAGCGGTAATTATACTCACGCCCACTTTATCCGGGTCATAACGTTTACACACGCGGTTAAGGAAACGGCAAACGGAATAAATATCGGCATCGTCAAATTCTATACTCGGAAAAATAATTCTTTCCAGTTTGGCATAAGTTGAAGATGCGATATTACGCTTGACAGTCATAGTAATATTGCTTTCCTGCTCAATATGAGTGGGCAACACGGGATCAATCCATTTCCAGGTATTATAAGCAAGCATTCCCCGGACATCAGCTACCCGGCGCTCGTTTCCGTACTGATACATCTGGTCATAAGTCTGCCCCAGAAGCCTGATTGATTTTTTATGATAAGGATCAATAATAAATATGCCTTCAAGAATTTTTCTGACTTTGTCGTACTTCCTGTTCTTATAAAAAACTTCAGCTTCGCGGTATAAAGCATCTATTTCCTTTTCATCCTTGAGAATCTTGGGATTAAAGTTTGCCAGTTCAGTCTTTTGCCTGAACTCCATCGCTTTCCTGTCTTTTTTACAAGATTCTATAAACCGTGCTGATTCTTCATTTTTGTTAATGTCAACTAAAGTCGCCTCAGCGGCAAAATTAATAGCGTCCTCATATTTCTTCTGAAGTTTGGCCCTTCTGGCCTTTTTCATAAGAAAAGCAGCCCAGCTTGCCTTGAAATTTTTTATTTCTTTTCCCAGTGAGCGTTTTTTGAATTCAGCAAGCTGTCCACTTTGTTTGTTCAACAATTTATTTGCCTTATCATAAGAGGCGTCAGCTTTCGAATACTCTCCTTTATAAGAGGCGTCACGGGCTTCCTCGATCAATTGGCGGATACGGGAAAATTGAAGCTCTCTCTGCTGCCTGGTATCCGTTACTAATTTATCAATATTCGTTTCCCCGGCAAATACCTCAGCCCCCGGAACTAATCCGCAAAACAATGCGACAGCTCCCAAAAAACTCAAGATTTTTTTTAAGAATATCTTCATGTTCATTACCCGTTATTCATAATTGTTCAAATTAAAATTTTCGGCCTCTTTTGTTCCGGGAAGAAATATTAGCCGGCGCCCCTCCCGGCGGCGCTTCAAGACCAGGAACGTTTCTGCCCGGTTCTTCATCGAATCGACGTTCTTTCTCTTTACGTTTTATCCTGGGCATAAGAGCTTTCGAAGTAATAGAATACTGTTTAACTTTTCTGGTTTTCTTATTCTTAAACTCGACAACAACTTGTTTCCCTTTTCTGTCAACCTTGACTACTTTATATTTTACGGTTTCAGTCCTATTACGTCCTTTGGACGACTTATACTTCACTTGCATCACTATATAGTCATCCTCTCCAACATGATACTGTTTACCATTCGCCAAATCTTCAATAACGGCTTTGGGTTTCGGCGAGAATACATCCTTATCCACCTGCATTGTAATCTTGTATTTACCATCATAAGATTCAAACATGATTTTGGATTTATCAATCTTGACGATAGTCCCGCCGCGCCTTTCTTCTTTATAATTGGGCTCTATCTTTACTATTTTATAGTTGGTTTTATCCATTTCCAGAGAACTGCCGAGATATTTAAACCTGGTTTTAATCTTGCCGTCGTCCTGCATCTCATTTATCTGGACATCCCAGTCTTTGGCGTCTTTCTTGTTATTCGTAACCACCGTTTTAAGTTTGTAAGGCAGCAAGGTTTCCCGAAACTCAATCAACTGCAAACGCTTATACATTTCCGGATGCGAACGCGCATTTTGAATATTGGTTCCCTCTTTATATTCAAATACGTTCGGAAAGCCGTCCCCGTCCATATCATCCAAAGCATCATCCGGATCATCAGGATTAAGTCCCAGTTTTATCTCCGTAACATTAGGAATACCATCATTATCCCGGTCAAGGCTGCCGCTGTCTATATTAATATTCGTACTGCCCGGATCCTTGAACGGCCTGGGTAAAGGCTTCCCGCATAAAGGACAACGCCGCGGATTATCCAGGGGACCGTAAAAATAATCACTCGGAATAACTTTTTCACAAAACGGGCAGCGAGCGCATTTATATGGTATAATGAGATCCGAATATATATTATCTTTATCACTGCGCACCACGGATTTGTTCCAGACACAATCTTTGCTGAAAATGTAACTGATCTGATATTTTTTATGGGAAAAATCATTTTTCTGATAGTTGGGCTCCGGGGCTGGTATCTGCAAGTCTTTTTTAGTAATCGTATTCGTGGATTTGCTCAAATCAATCAAATAAAAAAGCAGAAATACAAATATAAGCAGAAAAAGCGCTAAAACCATTTTTTCATAATGTCTTTTCAGAAAATCCAAATTCTAACCTCCGATATCAATCATTAGGCATATTATCACAAATAATGTAATCCACCTCAAACTCCGCCCGGCAAATATTATTGCCGCCAATAATCGTTCTGGCATATCCGGGACTCTTAGGAGTCAATGCTTTCTTTTTCTCTTGTTCCTTGACGCTTTTCTTAGGAACGCCGTTTTTATTGTTCGAATCCGGCAACTCATTTCCCTGCGTTTTCCTGCTGTCGTAATCAATTTCATCCTTGAACCTTTCGCTTTCCACCAGAATATCACTTACCTTGTCGGCCATTCTGGTGATCCTGATATCTCTCACAGCATAAACCCGGTTTTCAGTATACGCTTCATAAAGCTTGTCAAATATGCGACGAATAGTGGCAATATCAGCATTTACAGTAAAGCTGAAACGATAAGAAGTATAATCTCCGTCTTTTTCTCCGCTCAATCCGCGTTTTGAGAATTCTACCAACTGAAGCATATCTTTTTTAGGATCAACTTTTGCGTCGGCAACCCGTTTTGCGAGATCAGATACGATTTCCCAGGCATTGGCAATTGCTTCAATGTCGCCAACCGGAGGCTCTCTGCTGTCATCAAAAGAAAAATTAGTGTCGGCACAATCGATTTTTTTCTTCCCAAAATATTCTATCATATTATAACGCATTCGCTTCATGAAAGTCTGGCACCGTTGAGGAGAGTCGGAAAGCCGGCGTCCTTTTCCCATTGCGGCCAGAAAAATTCCGTCGACATTGCTGGCGTCAATTTCTTCCAGAGTAACTTTCTGCGCCTCCTGCATAAACGCATTCATCGCCGCATCCCAGGTTGCCCTGTGGTTTGGAAAATCCCCGCTGAACTGTTTTTTATAACGCCTGAACAGTAAGTCCCTGAGCGTTTTTCCTTTCTGAGAATCCCAAAACTCCCCGAACTTCGCCCTGAACTCTTTGAGCGGCACAGCTACAACTTCCGCAAACCGCCTAAGGGCGAATTCATAGGGATGACCGAATTTTTGTTCAACTTTCCTGCTTTCCAAATCAAATTCCTTGGCATCGCCTTCTATATGGAGAACATTGACTTTAACCGGGGTATACTGCTGCTTAAAAATTTTGTGAATTTTCTTCAGAAGTTCAACCTTTTTAGCATCATACTCCCGCATCGATTTATGTTCAAAATATACCATTACCAAGAGAACGACCACCGCAATAAAAGCGATGCTCATGAAGACGAGCATAAAAATATTCTTTTTTATAAACTTTTTACTCATAATAAATACTACAGTTCCCTTTTTGGCTGCAAAGAATATTTATTTCTTTATCGGCGTTTTTAACTTTATCTGTATCTCAAAGGTAATAAAATTGTTTTCGCCTTTACTAATTTCATAACTGTCAAAATCACTACCGGCATCAAAATATTTGGATGCTTTAAGCCTTTTCTTGAAAACGTCCTCCAGCAGTAAATCGCTTCCCAGAACCACTGAATGTCCTGTTAACTTCAGCCATTTCAATTCAACGTTCTTAACCGGACCGGAGCTTCTGCCGCGCGTAGGCCCGGCATCAAACATGCTGGCGCTGGCAAGATCCTCTGTCCTGCGTCTTGCCACCCGCGCCTTTTCCTGTTTGTCTGAGGATGCGGTTAAAGAAGTCAACCACCACTTATCGGGAAGGATACTTTGAAGCTCATTAAGTACGTTAACCCACTGGGACCTTTTATTCGCCATTTCAATGGCTTTATTATATCTTCCCTGAGCGCCGGCAAGTTTAGCGGCAACGGAACGTACCTCGCCGCTTATTTTTTCTGTTTTTTCAACCTCGGCAAGCACTTTTTCAACGCACCCCTTGTCATAGTCGCGTTTTGTGGAGACCACCCAGTAGAAAACCAGCAGGCACAAGATAATGGAAATCGCACTTGCATAGAAATAAGGTTTCTTTTTCTGCAATGCCTTATGTTTCTTAATAACATCAGGCATAAGAGATATTTCAACCGGCACGGAGCTGATTTCGCGCAACGCCATCCCGGTAAGTTCC